>CAMYYB010000081.1 GCA_947303335.1 uncultured Bacteroidales bacterium
TAATTATTTAATCTCCTTGTGGAGGGTCATCTTTTTGAGAATCGGGTTATACTTCATCAACTCCAAACGGTCGGGAGTGTTTTTCTTGTTCTTCATGGTGTAGTACCTTGAAGTGCCAGGCATTCCGCTTGCCTTATGTTCGGTGCATTCGAGAATGACCTTCACACGTGCGTCTTTCTGTTTCTTTGACATTGCTTATCTCCTTTAAAATTTGGCTGCAAAAGTACAACTTTTTCGGTTACCTGCAACCAGTTCTTTTAAATTTTATTCTCCTTGGATAACCTTGTTCACAATTTGCAGTATTTCAGCCTCTTGCACTAAAGCAGCAGCTTCAATCTCGGCAGCTTCCTTCAAAATTTCAGCCTTGAAAGCCTCATCTTTCAGTGAAGCGGCGTTAATTTTGACGTTCAAATGAGCACCCATCACAGCCGAACGAGCGCACAAAGCACCCACGCCAGCGTCAGTCACAGAGTTCGGATTACCTGTCTCAGCCATAGCGCGAACCACCTCGAAAGCCTTGAAGGCGACCTTCATCGTGCGGAAAGGTACCTGTGTGGCATACTTGGTGGCATCCTGAATGGCCTGCGTGCGGACAGCTTTCTCTTCGTCGGTCTTCTTGGGCAGACCAAAGGCAGCCATAATGGCATTGAAAGCGTTGGTGTCTTCGTCAACGAGTTCAAGCAGTTCGTCCTTGATAGCCTGACCCTTGACAGCCCAGTTGGAGAACTCTTCCCAGCGTTCGTCCCAGCCCGGCTTGTGCGATGACAGGTTAGCAACCATTGTGGCCAAAGAAGCGCCGAGTGCACCCATGTAGGCCGAAATGGAGCCACCACCAGGAGCGGGACTCTCAGAAGCAGTCTCGTTGGCAAAGCCCGTGCAGGTCATATCAACGAGCTTCTTCTGACTATGGTCTTCAATGAGGTATTCAATGACCTTTTCCTTCGGGTTGAAAGGCTTCAGGTCGTCTAATCCCATTGACTTGACAGCAATCTTCATGATTTCCTCTTCGCTGACACCCAACGAGCGTTGCTGCTTGGCGAGATAAAACTTACCGGCATCCATCAACACCTTCTTGGGGATAAGGCCGACAATCTCGCAACCCGTGACGCGAACACCACGTGCAGCAGCTTTAGCGCAGACCTCCTCGAAGCAGACATGCACGGGAGAGATGCTGATATTTGTGATATTCATCGACACCTGAGCGATACCGTAGTCCTCAATGAACCAACCGATGGCCTTGGTAGCTTTCAGCGTACCCGGAATCATAATCGGCTTGCCGTTCTCGTCCTTCATCGGCTTGCCAGTCACCTTGCCGCCTTCACGCATCGGGCGACCCTTCTCGCGCACGTCGAAAGCGATGGCGTTGGCGCGACGAGTTGAAGTAGTGTTAAGATTATAATTGATGGCCACGAGGAAGTCGCGGGCGCCCACTTGTGTGGCACCCGTGTGAGCCACATGTTCGTTCCATTCGTTGGGGCCAAAGTCAGGTTTCCACTGCTCCGTGCCGAGGCGCGAGGCCAGCGATTCGTATTCACCCGTACGGCAATAAGCAAGGTTGCGGCGCTCTTTGATGTAGGCGGCCTCTTCGTAGCAATAGATCGGGATGTTCAGTTCTTCGCCGAGGCGCTTGCCCAACTTGTGGGCATACTCGACCACCTCTTCCATGGTGATGTTGCTCACGGGGATGAGGGGGCACACGTCGGTGGCACCTTGGCGCGGGTGGGCGCCGTGGTGCTGGCTCATGTCGATGAGTTCGGCGGCTTTCTTCACCACGCGGTAGGCGGCTTCGCACACAGGCTCAGGCTCACCCACGAAGGTGATGACGGTGCGGTTGGTGGTCATACCGGGATCCACGTCCAGCAGCTTGACGCCTTCCACTTTCTCGATTTCAGCGGTCACTTGGTCAATGATATTCTTGTCGCGGCCTTCGCTGATATTCGGCACGCATTCGATGAGTTGTTTCATATTGTTGTTTGTTTAATCATTTAATCGTTGTTTGACGCGAGACTTCGGGACGCGAAGCTACCCCTTCGTCGGCGCGGCAAAGGTACGGCTTTTTTCGATACGAAATGAAACAGAAATCAATCCTGTTTGTCTTCCAACTTGAAATGTATTGGAATTTGGTAAGACACTCTAACAAATTCGCCATTATGCATTCCAGGATTCCATTTCGGCATGGACTCTACTACACGCATAGCCTCAGCATCGAGTTCACTATCAACACCTCGCAAGTTTCTTATATTGGAAACACTGCCATCTTTTTCAATGACGAACCCGATAAAGACACGTCCCTGAATGCCTTTTTCCTTTGCTTCTTGAGGATAATGGATATTCTTGGAAATATAGTGAATCAATTCTGCCTCACCTCCTGGAAATTCAGGCATCTGCTCAACAATGGTATAAACATCCACCATGTCAGAATTCTCCACTTCTCCTACTTCTGGGGCAATAAACCCCTCCGTAACATCATCAACCTCAACGATGTCACCAGGGATCACAAGTTCCACATCACTTTTGCAAGCAGTTTTCTTTCCTTCTGCTTTCATTGTATCCGACACCGGTGCCACCACATCGCCTTCAAGCATAAATGGTTCCTCTGGAATGGTGTCGCTCGGAATGCTGTCGTTGGTCATTTCAGTAGTATCAGGAACGCAAGGCTCGCCAGCAAGCGGCTGGGGAATAATACGGTCACACGAAGTGGCCGCGAATAAGGTTCCCAACGACATTCCAGCAAAAACTGCAGCTTTGCCCATCCGTTGGCGTTTTTCCAATTCGCGTTCTAAATAGCGCACTTCGGCCTCGCATTTCGGACAAGTTCCTTTGCAGTCACCTTGATAGGTACATTCCGAGGTAACTAATTCAATGTCGTTCTCCTCCGCAATCTGTTTGCGGATTTCCTTCAGGATTTTGCAGGTGTTTTTGCCTTTCATAATTGATTGTTTAATGCTTAACGTAGCAAAATTACAAAATATTGCGTAAGAAAGCATCAATTATTGCATTAAAACAGAAAAGACAGGAAAGACAGTCAAAATAGTCATTAGTCATTTTAGTCAAAATGATTTTCGGATGCGGAAAGGGCTCACTATAAATAAAGATATATATCTTTATTATAGTGCCGATTTTTGACAATGCAGAAACGATTTTGACTAATGACTAAAATGACTAAAATGACTGAATCGACTGGTGTAACTGAAATGACTAGAATGATCGGAATAGCCCGTCCATCCCTACCTGATTCCTGCCTGTCTTATACCTGTTCCCTACCTGATTTGTACCTGAAATGTACCTGATTCTACCTGATTTGAACCTGATTTCACGAATAATCAGGTTTTGTATAGGTTGCATTAAGATGTGTAACAATGTGTTAGGATGATTATTGAAAAAAAACGGAAGATTTTATTCGTTTTATTCGTAGAACGCAATGGGGACGACGTACTTTTGCCGCATCAATCACCCGTGACAGGGCGCTTGATTCCGTTCTTTGAAATCTTGAACCGAAAAACAAAATCCTCTAACTCATCTCATCACATACTGAAACTCATCAAAATTCACCACACCCAAAGCGTTCAGCTGTTCCCTGCTTCGCGCCACATCCTCATCCGTATTGAAATCGGGGATATGCGGCACACGCACTATAATACGCTTGGGGTCACCACTGACAAGCAGCCATTTCAAATTATGCAACACCCTATCATTGTCCTTTCCCGTGTACAACCTGTATATTGTTGGGTTCATGTCCTTGATGTCAACGATATATCCGTCCAAAATTGGGTCGAGAGCCTCAACATTCTCAAAAGGCACATTGAGACTGGTCTCTGCCACAATCCTCCAATGTGGTCCGCATAACTCACGAAACGCCTTGATAAACTCCACTTGCAGCATCGGCTCACCGCCACCGAAAGTGATGCCTCCATGTGTGGCTAAGAAATACAGCTGGTCAATTTTGACTTCCTCAAAAAGCAACTCGGGAGAATAGTCGCGTCCCTTGGACAAATCCCACGAAGCCTTGTTGAGACAATATTTGCATCGCAAGGGACAGCCGTTGAAGGCCACCAAAGTGGTGACCCCCTCTCCGTCCGTCGTCAGTCGGTGGCGACTAACCCCAAAGATCCGTGCAAAGTTCATTCCAGCTATTCAGGTTCCTCCACTTTCTCAATGACTTTGATGCCTTCCTCGAACAGATTGAACACGATACCCGCTTGTACATTGAATACGTTGCTGTTCATGGGGTTGAAACAGCCAAGGATATTATTGGTGGCCACATAGATATGGCAGATTCCAATCATTGCTCCAAGACCCAGTCCGAAGTTAGTGTAACTGTTCGGCATAGCGGTATAGGAAGCGCACACGCTCATGTTGTTCCAAAACGAGCCGCAATAGGCCACAGTGAATGCTGGGGTGAAACCGCCTTTCCTGAATTGTCCCTGCATCTGTGCGACAAAACGGTTTTGGGGATTGAGGTCGTAATAGCCTCGCAGCATCAGGTTGGCATTCAACATAGTGTTATAAGCCGCTCCTTTTTCAACATCCACTTGGAAATACTGCTTCAAGGTATCGAGGAGTGCTCCATCTGAAGAGGTAATCTGCTCCAACTGCTCCATGTCCATCCCTTGGAAGAAGAAACTGCCGTCTTCATAATACTGTCCTGCGTCGTTAACACCTCCGAGCATTTGGAAATTGTTGGCGCCCCAATGGATAAAGCCCAAGTCGTTGACGGCAGCCGCCAAACCAAAGTGCTCGTTGAAATGGTAGTCGACACCCAAGTCAACAGCAAAACCAGGATTATGGAACAAATCGCCGACAGAGAATCTGCCCCATGGCTTCAGCAGACCGTTTTCGACAATAAATAGACCCGGCAAAGAAGCTTTCGCAGCCACATCCTCATACAGACGGAGGGCATAGCTGTCGGCATCTGTGAAGAGCTTCGCTCGGCAGACATCCGTATTAACGTTGGCAAAACCGAAGAGCAGCTTGACCCTTCCTCCCAATGACAGATGGTCGGTGACGTTGATCTGATACCCCACAGCAAACTCCTGATATGCCTTTGCATCCAGGTTTATGTCGATTGTGGCAGGATAATCCTCACCCACAAAGGCACTATTACCGTATGCCAGCAGTTGAAAGAGTTCGTCGTTGTATTTCATGTCGAATCTTCCACGAATGTTGTAGCCTATGGTAAGCATTCCTTTCTCTAACTGACGACACAGGAAAAACAGATTCTCGTTCAAATCCAGGTTGAAATCGTTTTCCGGATTCATATTTTCGACTATCTTTCGCAAGCTAATCACGGTGGGTCGTCCTTGTGCATCAAACTCAAAGAGGTTGTTATAGTGCAGCCCCGTATTCTTCACGTTGACATTCACATTGCCTATCATCAGCGACATCACACTGATATAGGGGAGGTCGGCAGCAGGATTGGCATTCAACTGATAGGGATTAAGCCTCATGAAGTCGACAGGCGACACATTCTGACCCATAAGAGTGACACAAGCCAAAAACAAAGCAATGGATAATACTACTCTACGCATCTTTTTTATCTCCTATCATTTTCAAATTCAACAATACCATCGTATTCCACCTTGGCCTTGGTGAAAAACTGCATGCCCTGATTGGCATTCAACACCACCTTGTTTCCCTCGGTGTCCAATTGCAAATCAAGAATCATCCCGTCGGAATTGAGAAAATGCTGCAACTTTTCTTCCGTAACCTCAATAAGAACGGTGGATTGGGTAGCCTGACCATCGTAGGAAGCCTGAATCATCTTAGGCTCATCCATCAACACCTCTGTGACTTGATGGGTGTTAGAATCATACATCAGGAACCGCCCGCCCATATTGAAAGGTATCGTGGAAACGAAGGTCAGCTCCAGTGTCAGTTTCTTCACCCATTCAGGAGTCTTGATGTTTTCAATCTGCATCTCAATCGTATCCATAAAATGCACTTCATATACCCGGAACGCCATAGGAATTTCCAGATCAACGAGGACATCTATCTGGTCGGCATCATTCACCGTAACCACATCGGTCGATCCACTCGGGTTGATGATGAAATCAGAAGCAGAAAAGATACCGCCTCCAGCCGCATTGATTCTGCCGTCCATAGTTTTGCTGAACACTTCGGCAAAATTCGACTGAACCGGGACATTCACCATCAACGGTGAAGGGGTGATGAGTGAAAAAGGATTCATGCCTTCACCGGTAATCAAAGCGGTGTCAATTCTCAATTGCGCATCCAAATTGACTGTGTTTCTCTCTTGCAGACCGATATGGATATCGTTCACATTCAAGACACCCGCGATTTTGTCAGGGAACAGCGTAAAGGTAGTATCCACATAATTTCGCGTCCCGATACGAGCCACAGTGCCCGTCATTTCCTGAATCATCATTTCAGTTCCCGTAGCGGTGAAGTCCAGATAGAGATTCTCATCAAAGGTCTCGGTCATAGTGAAATACAGTTCAAAATCGAGATTCAAACTATTCGGAGCATCAGGATGATAACGCAGTCCGTCAAGGTTGAAACCAAACGAACCTGGATTGTACGGAATCACCATCTCCAGAGTGTTGCCTTGGGCATCCATGAAATCGGAAGAGCGAACCACAGCACGCAAAACGTTACCAATGTTCGACTCTATTTCGAAATCAAAACGACCAGAACGTATCACCGCTTCCATCACGCTGACATAATCAGATTCAAAAGTCATGGTGTGACTGAAATGAACCATTGTATCAATCGGTTGCATCAAACCTTGGGGATGAGGATTCTCAAAACTGAGATGTTCCTCGTAGATCAGACCCTTGAATTTCAAATAGTCGCTCATTTTCACCGCACCATAATGTTCATAGCTCATGTTGTACGACATATTGCCGGAAGCATCAAAGGCAAGCAAGCTGTCAACCTCGAAGCGTTGCAGCATGTCCATCACCGTAAAAGACCCATTGGCCAAAGGCAACAAGGCCTCGCCTTCCACATCCACGCCATGAACATGATTCACATCATAATGCGCTTTGTTGCACGAAACGGACAACGAAGCCAACAAAGCCATAACAAGGATAATCTTATTGCATTTCATTGTTCTATCTGTTTATCAAATGAATTTACCGTTCAGAATCATCTTGGCGACCTTATTGGCACCATAATAATATGGCATGAACTCCAACTGCGTCATTGGTTGGGTGATAATGAGATTGGCCAGCTTGCCCTTGGTGATGCTGCCCACCTCGTCGCTGACACCCATAGCATAAGCGGTGTTCAGAGTAGTGGCGTTCAGAGCCTCTTCAGGGGTCAGGCGATAGCGGATGCAGGCCATGGAAAGGATGAGCTGCATATTGCCCGAAGGTGAAGTGCCTGGATTGAAGTCAGAGGCCATAGCCACAGGCAGACCCGAGTCAATCATCTTGCGAGCCGGAGAGAGAGGCAGATTGAGGAAGAAAGCGCAACCGGGCAGCACCGTAGGCATTGTCTCAGTATCTTTCAGGCATTCTATCTCAGCATCGCCCATCTGCTCAAGGTGATCGACGGAAATGGCACCATATTTCACGCCTACCTGTACGCCGCCCGAGATGGCCATCTCGTTGGCGTGGATCTTCGGTCTCATGCCGTATTTGATGCCCGCCATCAGGATGCGTTCGGTATCTTCACAGGTAAAGAACCCTTGGTCGCAAAAGACATCGATGAAATCGGCCAAATCTTCAGCCGCTACCAAAGGAATCATCTCGTTAATCACCAAATCCACATAATCTTCCTGATGTCCACGATACTCCATCGGGATACCGTGCGCCCCAAGGAAGTTTGATTTGATGGTCAAAGGAGAATTTTCTTTCAGTCGGCGGATGACGCGCAGCAGTTTCAGCTCGCTTTCAGTGGTAAGTCCATAGCCGCTCTTGATTTCGATGGCTCCCGTACCCATACGCATCACCTCATTCAAGCGCAGCTGAGCCATATCATAGAGTTCGTCCTCAGAGGCCGCTGCTGTCGCCTTTGCCGAGTTGAGGATGCCTCCTCCCCTTTTGGCGATTTCCTCGTAGCTGAGGCCGCGTATCTTGTCGACAAACTCCATCTCGCGCGAGTTGGCATAGACCAAATGGGTGTGCGAATCACAGAAAGCAGGCATCACGATACTTCCTTTCACATCGTGAATACGATGATTCTCTGAGAGATATTTACGGCAGGCTTCGGAGTCCATCGGACCATAGTCGGCGATTCTCTTACCTTTTATATAAAGGAAAGCGTTCTTGATTCTTCCGGTTTCGGCCATTTCCTTGCCGCGTTTCAACAGGAGGCCTTGTTCTTCAATGCCGACCAGTTCCTTGATGTTGACGATAAGCATATTCTTGAAATTTTTTGCAAAGGTACAACATTTTACAATGTACTGAAAAGACAAATCACTCCACAGTCACTTCATCCACCATTATCCAGGCTTTCTCACCGGCATAAGGATGCCATTCAGGGAGCGTTCCTTGGTTCTCCACTTTGATGCGAACGAACTTATACTGTTGCCCATCGATGCGAGCGCGGGCTTCCACCCTACCGTAACCATGCATGTTGTCCGGCTGATTGAAGACGGGTAACTCGGCCTGTTGCCATTCGGTGAAGTTCGTTCCATCCTTCGAGAAACTCACCCACACGCCTTTAGGCCACATCACCCAATCATTGGGTTCGTCGCAGATGCCCACTTTTACAGTATTGATGTATGTTGGTACCGCCAATTCAATGGTGGCCTCCATATCCACGCCATTAAAGCCTAACCAATCGTTGTAATAATCATGCGGAGCGCCCTTCTTGCCGTCCATCAGGGCGATATCTGCCTCTTTACCGTAACGTTCCACAGGCGGATTGACAAAGGTCGTGTTCTTAATATTCAGTCGGTTGAACTGACGCAGGGTGACAAACGACGATGACTTCCCCTTCTTGAAGGCCTTCGCCTTGATGGTACAGGTTTTGGTGATGACGAACGACGACTTGTAAAGTGAGGACTTCATCGTAGGTTCGCTGCCATCGGTGGTGTAACGGATTTCGGCATCGGAATCGGCGCAAGTCATTGAAATGGTCAGAGGGCGGTTGAACATTCGGAAATCCTCGTTGCCTGCCATCGCCGCCTTGATTTCGGGCATCGGAACCATCAAGGAATCCGCATTGGGCAATTGGAAACGGGTCAGCTCAATCAGGTCTTGCGACTTGTCGAAAGCGCGGAGCAACACCGTGTATTCATACACCTGATTCTTAAGCACATACTTCTCATCCACGCCCGGACCGCAAGTCGCCGTTCCGATAGGGGCCATCTTGTAGTCGATGTTAACCGTGAGGAAATCCGCTGGCTCCAGTTGGTTGATGCGGCGGGCGGCTGTAAGGTTGTCGTCGTCGTAATTGTAGATGCTGAAGTTGAAAGGTTCTGGCATTGTAACAAACAAGCGGTTTTTGCTCTTGATGTTTCCCAAAGCCAGCCAACGCGTTTCTGCATGGTTGCCATTTTCCTGTGGCACAACATGTTGCTCGAACAAATTCGAAGCACCTGTCGTCTTGATTTGATAACCGCCTATCTTGCCAGAGGCATTGCGGTCGGGATAGTTTTCCGTGTCCTTGCCAAAATAGGTCAAATGTTTGTAATCCAAAGGCAAACGGAACTGCATCCCGATTTTCGGGAAAGAAGTCACCGTCTCCATCGGCTCAACGCGGTTAGTGATGCTGATATTTCCCTCTGCGTCAATAAGATACGCCTTGTTGACCACGATTTGCAACTGCCCCATGGCATCGTAATACTCCACTACGGCATTGACTGCCACCGTGTTGTCATCCATCCGTTCGAAATGCAAGCCGCCATTTTTGGCCGTCAGGTGCTGCAAACCCGCCTTCTTCCAACGGGGCAAAGCCCAGGAATCCACCTCGTCGTTCAAGGTAGGAGCACGCCAGAAGTTGTCGCGAAGTTCGCCTTTCAACAGTTCCTCGCCTTTGTAGGCAAACGAAATGATTCCGCCCGTTGCCTTGTCGAAAGTCACCGAAAAATCATTATTATAAACCGAATAACTACCGGAATTATACTGAATCAATTTTTCTTTCACCAACGGCTCCAACGGTGCCGAAGGCCAATCCAACTTGAACTCGTCGTATGCGACTTCTGTCCCAACAGGCATAAAAGGCTGGTCGTTTTTCAGCCTCACCGAAAAACGCACAAAGAACTCCTCTCCAGGATGACCATAAATGCGCAAGCGTTGGATGTTCATTCTTTGCGATTCGTAAGGTTTGAGATTGAGGTCAAACTTCTCTTTCAGCAACTCCCTCTCGGCAGAGAAGACGGTATAATCGCATTCGTATACAGAAGCATTGGTGAAAGCATTCCAGTTCTTCACTTCAAATTCACCTGCCGCTAAATCAATGGCTTTAAACTTGATAGGCTGATATACCTTTTTCACCTCGGCGGCGTGATGGTGCGGCGTTCTGTCGCTGCTGACCACACCATTGGCGCAGAAAGCATCATCGTCTCCTACACCATAAGCATGACCAAAGTCACCACCAACTGCATAAAAGAGTTGAGAGTTGAGAGTTGAGAGTTGAGAGTTTTTAGGGGCTATTGCAGCAACTGAACTATCAACTTTAAACTTTTCACTATCAACTATAAAACTTTGGTCTACCCAATCCCAGATGCAGCCGCCTTGTAATTGCTCATTGGCCTCAATCACATCCCAATAGTCCTGCAAACCGCCCATGCTGTTGCCCATCGCGTGGCAGTATTCCA
>CAMYYB010000082.1 GCA_947303335.1 uncultured Bacteroidales bacterium
CCATCGAGCACATCGAGAAGATCGTGAAGAACGTGCGTCCCATCTCGGCTGGTCCTGCCGCCAAGAACGTCATCTTCCTCAGCGCCGACGCCTTCGGCGTGTTGCCTCCCGTCAGCATCCTGACTCCCGAACAGTGCAAGTACTACTTCCTGAGCGGCTTCACCGCCAAGTTGGCTGGCACCGAGCGCGGCATCACCGAGCCTACGCCCACCTTCAGCGCCTGCTTCGGCCAAGCCTTCCTTGAGCTGCACCCGACCAAATATGCCGAAGAACTGGTGAAACGTATGGAACAGAGCGGTGCCAAGGCTTACCTGGTGAACACCGGCTGGAACGGCACGGGCAAGCGTATCAGCATCCGCGACACGCGTGGCATCATCGACGCCATCCTTGACGGCAGCATCGAGAAGGCCCCGACCAAGATGATCCCGTACTTCAACTTCGAAGTGCCGACCGCATTGCCGGGCGTCGACCCGAACATCCTTGACCCGCGCGACACCTACGCCGACAAGAACGCTTGGGAAGAAAAAGCCAAAGACCTCTCCTCGCGCTTCATCAAGAATTTCGAGAAGTTCACGACCAATGAGGCTGGCAAGGCTTTGGTTGCCGCTGGTCCTAAGCTTTGATTTTCTCACGCAGAAATCGCGGAATTATGAGAATGACGAGCCGCTCCTGTTGGGGCGGCTCTTTTCTATAGGAATGTACTTGTTATCTTAATGTTACATCGAAGTTATGTCGAAGTGTCAAAAAGTTTGATTAGTATTTGAGTAAAGTTTCAGTAATGTTTGAGTAAAGGGGGAGTAAAACCTAAAGACATCCTTTTTTGTTGTCAAACCCATACATCAGGATAAATTTTGTTGCAGTTGTTGCAGTGTTGCAATTAAAATATGCACGGGAGGTGTCCACCTTTTTAGTGGAAAAAAAAACAGCAAAAAATACACATACGATGAAAAAGACAGTTTTAACCATAGCTATTATCCTCGGACTTGGGCTGACTTCATTCGCCAACCCCAACGGTGGCGGTGTCTTTGGTCGCGGTGAGTCGACCGAACAAGGCAACCGTGAGACTACTCTGTTTGCTCCCAGACTACCCAATCACGGACAGAACACTAACCAGCCAGCACCCCTCGGTAGTGGCATCGTCATGCTCACCGCCCTCGGCGCAGCTTACCTCGTCGGCAAACGTCGTAAAGAGGATTAATGTAAAATATTACACTATTTGCAGCGAGTCGCTCCTAATGGGGTGACTCGTTGTGTGTTATTCTTGCATACTTACAAAATAAGCAGTTTTTCCGTCTACATTGCTACTTTTTTGTTATTTTTGCACCTAATTATTACTTGGCTAACTTTAAAAACTAATCATCAACAAAATTTAAAGAAATGAAAAAGACTATTAGAAAATTCACTCCTGTAATGCTCGTTCTCGTAGCATTGGTTACACTTTCATTTATGGCCAATAAAGGTGTCACTTTAAGGCTCCAACCCAAACAAGGTCAGACCTATACTGCTACATCTAAGGCAAATGCTATGACAATGATTGAGGTGCAAGGCCAAACCATGAATATGTCACAATTAGTTGAAGTAAGGCAGACGTTCAATGCGAAGAAAGTCACCGACACACAAAGTGACATTGAGACGCAAATCGAAGCCATCAAGATGAACATGACTCAAATGGGTATGAAACTCGAGTACGACTCTGATCACCCTGAAAAGACCAGTCCAATGCTTGCCGGACAGACCAAAGAAATTGAAGAAGGTCTCAACAAACCCCTCACCGTCACATACGACGCTTTGGGACACCACGTTGGTGACACCCTTAGTCTTAATATGAACCAACTGTCCAACATCATCATCGAACTCCCCGAAAAGGAACTGACTGTTGGTAGCACGTGGAATTCCAAAAACTCGCAAACTGTCAGCAACACGAAACTCAATGTGGATATGGAGTACACTGTTACTGCCATTTCAAAGAAAAGTGTAGACGTGAGCTTTACGGGCAGTATCGACTCCGATGAAGTCACAGGCGGATACAGCGGCACAGCCAGCATTAATCCGCAAACCGGTCTGGTAATGAACAGTACAACAAAATCAAACATCTCCATGACCCTCAACGAACAGGGAATGAGTCTTCCTGTCACTGTCGTGGGTACTACCACCATTGAGGTCAAATAATTCCATCATTTCAAGCATTGAAAAGCCCGCCGAAACATTTCAGCGGGCTTTCTCATTTCTATAAAGGGACAACATCAGTTCAACATCACTGGCATAAGTAGCATCAGCAGGTCTTCTGCCTCATTTTCATTCTCCACCGGGGTGATGATACCCGCGCGGTTAGGAGCCGACATATCGAGTTTCACCGACTCGGAATCGAAATTGGATAACATCTCCTGCAGGAAGCGCGAGTTGAAACCGATTTCAATGTCGTCGCCCTCGTAGCTGCACGAGAGGCGTTCCTTTGCCTCATTGTAGAAGTCGATGTCTTCAGCTGTCAGCGTGAGCTCTTGTCCAACGATGCGGAAACGAACCTGATGGGTTGCCTTACTGGAGAACACAGCCACACGACGAATTGCTGAGAGGAAAATCTGACGGTCAAGAATCAAATGGTTAGGATTCTGCTTCGGGATGACCGCATCATAGTTGGGATAACGACCCTCGATGAGTCGACAGATCAACTGATAGTCGCCAAACACAAACGATGCGTTGGTCTTGTTGAACTCAATACGAACGGGTTCGTCGGCAAGGGTGGTCAGAATGCTCTTCAATTGGTTGATGGGCTTCTTGGGCATAATAAACGAAGCCACCACATTCGACTTAATGTCCATCCTTCTGTAACGCACCAGCTTATGGGCATCGGTGGCGACAAAAGTGAGGTGGTTTTCGGTCATCTCCATCAGCACACCCGACATAATGGGACGAATCTCATCCGTACCAGTAGCAAAGACCGTCTTCTCAAAGCCTTTTGCCAATACATCAGCGGGAATCTCCCATACAGCGGTATCATCCATTTCAGGCAACTGGGGGAACTCGTCGCTCTTGTGGCCAGCCAACTTGTAACGACCCTCACCTGCAATCAGCTCAACGGCAAGCGTGTTGTTGTCAACAGACACCGTAATCGGCACATCGGGGAAATTCTTCATGATTTCAAGGAGCAAACGGGCCGGAATCGTCACCTCACCCGTACCTTCCACCATATCCGGGACGAGGGTGACTGTCATTGTCACTTCAAGGTCAGACGAGGTAATTCTAAGTTGATTCTCATCTAAATGGAACAGGAAATCATCCAGAATGGGTAAAGTGTTCTTTGAGCCGATAACGCCGCCCAAGGCTTGCAGGCTCTTCAACAATTTAAGGCTTGATACTATGAATTTCATTGCGTTATAGATTATATATTATTGTCAGATTTGAGCTTGTAAAAGTACAAATAATTGCAACACCCCAATACATTTTTCAAAAAAAAGTGATTTTCAATAGCCTCCGTTACCAATCCCGGCATATTTCAGACGGTTGAGGAAGTCAAGCATAGACTCGTATGGCACAGCGACATATTGGAAGCGTTGACCGTCTTTGGTACGGGTGCGGTTCTTTTCTTTCATCTCAGACAAGCGTTGGTTGATGTCTCCAAAGGTACAATGCACTTGGAACTGTCCGTCACCACTGTTGTAGTTGATATAGGTCATGAACATGTCGTTTTGGAAGAAATAGGTGATGTTGCCTAAACGTCTGTCGAACATCACATAACCGTCTACATACTTGTTCACGACATAGTTACCAAAATTACCCAAACCAATCTTACCTACAGAGAGGAAGGCATGAAGTTGGTCGTTCCACACCATTTTCAAATCGGGGATAACTATAGTATTGCTGTAGAAATCGCGCGACTGCATCTCCGGATAGCCGCCTGAGAGTTCAATGCTGCTCTGCAACTCTACGGTTTGTTCCTCTGTGTTCTCGGAACGGAAATACGGCAAATAGTTGGTTTGAGTTAAGTCGATGGACATCCCCACAACGTTGGCAAAGACCTCAGCCATTGCCTCCATTGCCTTATCGTCGAATGCGGGGGCATTAAAGACATTGAGTCCCTGCAGCGTAAGACTGTCGTTGGGATATTGCGTGTAATCACCATACACGATAAATCTGGCTAAAGGCGTGTCGAACCCCAAGTCTGTTGCCCCGTGACCCGTAATGACACCACGAGAATCAAGTTGCAGTCTGGCATCATATTGCGCCGTATCCGTCACCACGAAATGCAGGCTGTCGGAATCAAACCAAAGCATTCCGTTTGAGGGAGCTGACTCGTCTGTATCGGCTCTACCCTCTCGCGGAGTCAGGAAAGCACCGAAATAGCCTCCGTCAATAGCCAGTTCGTAATACAGGCCATTGCACATATTGGGATCGTCTTCGCGTATGGTATTAATATTAATAGGTATGCGGATGTCTTGTGGGTTGATGTAACTGGAGGAGACAAACCAATGGTTTAGGGAAGCTATTGAGGCCGACTCTTCGACTCCTTCAACTGGATTATGAGTCCATTCAGGAATCAACTCGGGGACTGGCTCTGCAACCGTATCGGCAACAGCCCCTTCAATTAACTCGGGGACTACCTCATGGGCAGCATCATGCTCAGACCCAGAAGCGGGTTCAAGGATATTGTCAAAGGATTCATCGAAAGCCAGAAGCGCAAACTTGCCGTCATAATAGCCCAAAGGCTCAGTGGCAGTCAGGGTCAGGTCGCCTTGGAAGCCGAACTGCGTACTTAGTCTGAACCCATCGGCGTCAGAAAGGTTTGCGTAGGCATGGGTGATTCCATCCACCGGAACGATGGTATCCATCCTAATTGGAGTGTTCACGCCTCCTGCATCAGTATAGTCCCAAACACCCTGTGCATCGTAATAGTTACGGCTGTGGATGTTGACTACTGCATCCTTAAAGAGATGGTAGGCGTTCAACGTGTCGGCCAACAACTCTCCGCTCACAGGCTCCAGTTTTGATTCGGAATCGATATCCACATCATGGTCATAAGGGAACACGGCAGCATCAGCCACACGAATAATCTTCACATCGTGGGCATGGATGACATAGTTGGTCATGTCGTATTCTGCACTCATACTGTAGAACTGCAAGGAATCCTGACCCGGCACGAGGGAGATGAACTTGCAGGCGTCGCTATGGATGGCCAAAAGTTCCTCATGGGTAGTGGCATTGGCATATTCCCCAAACGACTCGACTGGATTGTAGACATGCAAGTTGTTTGTGATCATATCCCACTCGGCTTCCTTTAAGGAACAGATGTACTGGTTCATCGGGAAGTCAAGGTTACTCCTCATGTCAAGATAGTCATACTTCACCTTTGCGGCATCGAAATCCATATTGGCGCGGTAGTTGCTCGCCGAGAATGCCACACTTGATGTGTCGGCGGAATAGAGCAGGAAGTCGGCGGAGTCGGCGACAAAGGTACGTGAGTCAAAGGCGAAATGGTCTGAATCAAACTCCGTGAGACCATACTTCAGCTGTCCGTCTGCGGAATAGCCCTCCGGGGTTAAAGTGGTCTTGCCAGAGAAATAAGTGTCGCCGTAAAGACAAATCGGGTTGTCGATGGTCTCTGTAGTCAGTTCGGGCTTACGCACGTCCCACTTCATCCTAAGTGCATTAGCGTTGGCCATAGGATACATCGTTCCGTCGGCTCGCGGCACCATCCTGAATTGGTTGGTGACAGCAGTAACTGAGTCAGGATACATCAAGAACACATCCGAATTGAATATGGCGGTCTGATAGTCAAGCTGTCCGTTGCCGTAGAAGCCGCTTGAGGAGAGGTGT
This sequence comes from uncultured Bacteroidales bacterium, assembly GCA_947303335.1. GTDB lineage: Bacteria > Bacteroidota > Bacteroidia > Bacteroidales > F082 > Limimorpha. Next base: position 5,812 of record CAMYYB010000082.1, read on the forward strand.
ACGGTATTATGCAGCCTGCCCAAGTCGCCATACATGGGATAAGTATCCGTTTCGTCCTTGCCAATCTGATGGTCGAAGCCTAAGCTGTAGTCATCAGTCACCACAAGAGGTTCGACGATATTAGGAAGTATGCCCGCCGATACCAGTTCGCCGTCGAAGCGCACCTTCTTCATGGAAAGGTCGTTGAGACTGTCGACCACGAAGGGATAAAGACTATAGTAGAACTTGCCTTCCAAATCGTCTGCGGTCTGAACCGAATCCACACTACCCGGGTGGAACACGCCTCCATTGATTTTGCGGTAGAACTTGAAGCCCTCCGCATCGCTATGGAAGATAGGATATTCCGGCGTGTTGTATCGGCTTGACTTATTGTCGCCGCGGTCAATCTCCAAACGGCCTTTTAGCCGTTCCAGCGTACCGTCAACAGGAACAACCTGCCGTCCGTCTCTAGCATAAAAGCGCAAGGAGTCAATCTTGTTCATGTTGATGGTGAAGTTCTCGTAATTAAATTCACTGTCCTTAGTAAAGAACTCAAACATACCTGCAAGGATGCCGCCTGAGAAGCTGAAATCGTGGTTGCGCTTCAAAGTGATGCGTCCATTGTCGGGTACAATGACCACACGTTTCCTGTCGCTCAAAGAGATAGCCGAACTCTCAATACCGTCGATAGTGGAAGTGATACCGAACACCAGCAAGTCGTTTGTATTCAAATCCAGACGTACATTAGGCTGCCGCCCAGTAGTGACCGTGTGAAAAGCAAACACATCGAAGTCGATGTTCTCGCGAGACGATTCTATCACATCATAGAAACGGGGTAGCACCAAGGCAGTTTTGTTTTCGGCGTAGTATTCCAAATAACCCTCGGACTGCAAACGCAGTAACATCGAAATCACCTGCTCAATGGGGAAATTGATTGAAGCGGCAAAATCAGCCACATAGAAGAAGTTGGGATTGTCGCCATAGTTGCTCTTCAAGAATTTCTCAAGCCGAACCATGGGATGGGTTCCATCGAGACCTCTCAACTTCTCAAAGTCCTCGTTGCGGAAATAATTGACACTCATCAGCTCTCCCTCGCTTCGCGGATTGACACCTTCCATCCTTCTGAAATCCACCACATTGCCGTCAATGTTCCAATACATGGCTTCCAAGAAGATGTCGACACCGTGAAAATAATCATGAAAGGGTGCATCGCCATAGTCTTTCTCCGAACGATAAATCATCATCGTGCGTTTCTGGTTGTTGTAGCGGAAGCCCAAGTCATTATGGTAGATGGAGTCGGAGATGATGCCCTGCTCTGTCGTATCGTTCAGATAGACTCGCAAGGAAACGTGGTCGGAAACCAGTAATTCCTCCATGGACATCATAAAACGCTGCGCTTCAGCACGAACCACTACCCTGCCCTTTTGCCTGAACTTGAACACCGCCTTGTTCTCCACACCACCAAACACGTCCACTTGGTTGCCCATCATGCCGATGCCGCCTTCGAAGTCAACATCTTTCAGAATATTGGGAATCACATAGTCAGAGCGGTAGGAACGCACACGGGGATACATCGTTTTCTCGTTAGGCGCATTCACCAGCACCTTATCCTCATAGCGACCCAGAATAGCCTCCTTGAAATACTGTCTGTCGTTGAACAGCACCGAATCGATGGCATAGTCAGAATGGCTCAGATTCAAGGTATAATGCTCTGGCAGAACGACAAAGGCTTTCTCCGGCGAGATATCGAATCTCGACCAGTCGGCACGTCCCCCACTGCCTTCCCAACGGTTGTCATCGAGGTAGAAGGTGCCTCGTGTTTCCTTAATCACCGATTCATCCTTCGACGATGACACCAACAAGTTGCCGGAAGCCGTGAGCATGAACTCATCCTTGGAGGGGAACCCTATCTTGGCATCTCGTAAAGACCACTTGGAGTTGCCTTTGGCCGACAAGGTCTTCTCAACAAAGATATTCCGACATGAAGCCAGATACTTCTCGAAGCCATTCACCGACTTCTGCGCCTTCGCGTCGGTATAGGTCAGCCAGTTGACCACGTCTTGACGCGGCAGTCCGCAGGAGGGCACACGCAACACCAACTCCGTGAAGTTGAAGATATTGGCATAAGCCTTTGGACCGCTCTTGGCATGAAACAGCTCGCAGAGCCGAATCACCGTCGCAGCATCCTGGTTGGTGTAATAGGTGTTCCAAACCTCGGCGAGATTGCTCATCATCACCGCTGCTTCCTCGCGGTCCTGCTTTGAGGTGCCCGTGTTCAGATAAGCCGCCAGCTCGTCAAAAAACTGCGCCTTGTCGGTGGAGAAAAACGCCTGCGCCCTGACGGTGGCCATAGCCGTCGACAAAAGCAATAGGACAAGAAGGATTCCTTTCTTCATATCGGATAATTTATTGATTTCAAAGTTTCACAAACTCAGCAGCCACCCAGTTGTTACGACTCAGGTGACGGCAATAGCGCAAGCCCAAGCTCTCAGCCTCGGCCTTGATGCTATCCAAATCCTCAGTATAGAAGCCGCTGAAGAAGATGCGGGCCTCCGCGTTCATCGCGGCAACATAGAAATGCATATCCCGCAAAAGGATGTTGCGGTTGATGTTGGCCAGCACTATATCGAAGTTGCCTTGAATGGCTTTGGCATCTCCAAGAATGATTTCTATATCTTTCACACCGTTCAACTCACAATTCGTGAAAGCGTTGCGGTAGGCCCATTCATCGTTATCAATGGCTACCGTGCGAGTCGAACCAAGTTTCTTTGCCAGTATCGCCAGCACCGCCGTACCGCTGCCCATATCCAGAACCGCTTTCCCTCGAAAGTCAGTTTCCAGCATCAGGGAGATGATTTGGGAGGTGGTCTCATGATTGGCGGTGCCAAACGACATCTTAGGCTCGATGACCAAGTCGAACTCAAAACGGGAGTCAGGCTCATGGAAAGGGGCACGAACGCGACAGCGCTCATTAATCACCACAGGTTGGTAAGAGGCTTCCCACAGCTCGTTCCAGTCCTTTTCAGGCATTTCCTCCACATTCAGCAAACTGAGGTCTGAGAAAGTCGGCTCCATCAAGAGGGACTGGACGGCATCATCGTTGCGCTGGTCTTCAGTGCAATAGGCTTTCAAGCCCATCCCCTCGTCCATGAAGGAGTCAAAGCCGATTTCCGCCAACATCGTCACCAGCATATCGTGCTGGATGTCGGATGAAGGCGCGGTGAAGGTGTATTCAAAGGTCTTCATTCCTCGCCGATGTGTGAGGCCTGATAGCAAATGGAGACGAAGTCTTCAGCTTTGAGCGAAGCGCCACCAATCAAGCCGCCGTCGACATCGGGTTGCGAGAAGAGCTCGGTGGCGTTCTTGGCATTGCAGCTGCCGCCGTAGAGGATACGGATTTCGTCGGCTGTGGCCTCGTCATAGTGTTCCTTAATCAAGCTGCGGATAAAGGCATGCATCTCTTGTGCCTGCTCGGGAGTGGCGGTCTTGCCCGTACCGATGGCCCAAACGGGTTCGTAGGCAATGATGACATCATAGATGGCGTCGCCGTCGAGGTGGAACAAGCCTTTCTCAATCTGCTCGCGAACCACATCGAAATGACGGCCAGCCTCGCGTTCCTCCAGCACCTCACCGACACAGTAGATGGGCGACATATTGTTTTCAATCAGGCGGTTGATCTTCATGGCCAGCATCTCGTTGGTCTCACCGAAGTACTTGCGTCTCTCGCTGTGACCCACGATGCAATAGTCCACTTCCAGGGACTTGAGCATCTTGGCAGACACCTCGCCCGTGTAGGCTCCCTTGTCGAAGGCGCTACAGTTTTGTGCACCCACGTTGAAGCGCTGTTCCTCGGCTTCACAGTCGGTGAGCAGCTCCAAGTACGGGAAGGGCGGGCAAATAATCACTTCGCAATTCAGTTCTTCTTGTTCATCAAGGCGGTCAAGGATGTTGTCGACCAATTCTTCAGCCTCATCAAAAGTGAGGTTCATTTTCCAGTTTCCTGCTACGATTTTGCTACGCATAGTATTTTTTATTTATAAGGTTTATTACTCATTATAAAAAAGCAAAAGTACAAAATTTCTCAATTGGTTATCCAAAATTGTGCTATTTTCAAAATCTATTCACGGAATGCGAAAAATAGATATATTTGCAGCCTCAATGGATATAGGAAATGAAGTCAAAAATCTTATTGGCCCTGTTGCTTTGCGCAGGGATTTGCTACGGGCAGGAAGAGGAATTGCCCACCATTATTGCCGACCGACCAGGATACACCTGGGGGACCGAAGTGCTCCAACACCATAAAGTCGCATGGGAAAACGGTTTCCAGTTCGAAAAATCCACTGATGGAGCCAAAACACTGAGTCTCAGCAGCTCTGTTCTCAGATATGGCATTTTCAAGGGCACCGAAATCTATTTGGGCACTGGTGCTCAGGTGACTGATGAAGGACAGGTTGGGATTTCCATGCCATCGGCATCGCCCCGATGCTCTTTGGAGCCAAAATCAAATGCTACGAAGGTGAGGGGTACATTCCTTCTGTCGGTGTGTTGGCTGAATTCAGGTTGCCTCACATCGGTTCGAAAGATCTGCTGCCGTCTAATATCGCACCTAGTCTTTACCTGCTGCTTGAACAGCCCATTTTTGAAAGTCTCAGCCTTTGCTACAATGCAGGATTGGAATGGGACGGCGAATCGTCCACACCATCGACCTTCCTAGCCCTCGGTGCTTGGTTCAGCATCACCGATCAGCTTGGCGGCTATCTCGAAACCAACAACTACCTTCACCCCGAAGGCAACCAATATCTAACGGAATTCGGTCTCACTTGGCTGGCTTCGCGCCGCGTGCAGCTCGACCTCGAAGCCGATTTGG
>CAMYYB010000083.1 GCA_947303335.1 uncultured Bacteroidales bacterium
AAGGCAGATAGCCTGTGCCTTCATAGAATCTTGTCTTCATCCCGATGGTGAGCGGAGTCAAGCCGAAAGAGGGCTCCGTCGCCTGTCCGTCGTTCCACATGAGGGCATCTGTGCCGATGCGAAGCTCGGTGCTCTCAAAAAGGCCGAATCTCAGCAAGGTGTTGTTGAGGGTGAATTTATGCGCTCCATCAGCAGTGGACTCAAATCCCATTCCCGTTTCCCATTGCAGTTTGTAGAGGGGCATTACATCGGTGCCGGTCAATGCGCCTGGCCTGTCGGCAGAGATGGTTAGCGGTTCTTCTTGAGCATGGCAAAGGCCATATAGGAGAACCAAAGCAATAAAAAGAATTCTTCTTGTCGTCATTTTTTATAGTTTTGAAGGTGCAACATAGATTTCTATTTCCGAATCGTATTTCCCACGTTGATCAGATGGTCTGCGATGCGTTCCGCATTTTTCGCCAAGGAAAGATATTCCGCTCCAACCTGTGGTGTACATTCACCTTTGACAAGCCGCTGGATGTGGTTGCGTTCCATCTTTTGATGCCCACACCAGTCCATTTGCTCCCGCCCACACGGGCAAAGAGTTGCTTCAGGCGTTTGCTGCCCGCACTTTCAAGGTGCGAGCTCATCAAGTGGCAAGCCATCAGGAAGACTCCGATGCCCGCCATTAAGGTTAAGATTGCCGTGGCAATACCGATTGCATTCATAGGTTTACAGATTGGAAAATGGAACGCGACCCTACTTTAGGCCGCGTTCCGGCGTTATGAAGAATTTGAGTTAATAATGATAATGATGTGTACGCAACAAAAAAAGTGGCATGGAACAAATCCACGCCACTTTTCATGATTGACAAAAGGGTATAGTTATGGCTGTCGGATAGGTTGTTCCGGGGCGAGTAACGCCTTACCTGTCCTCTCAGCAAAGCCTGTGAACATTTGCTTCCCTCTGTCTTTTGACCAATGGTTTCAAGCGTCGGGATGGATGTCCAGGCCTTGTTTTCGATAAAAGAAATGTTGGCTATCTCATCGTCATCATCGTCGTCCAAGTCAAAGTCATCGGCTAAAACAGTCATGCATGTTGAAGTCGCCGTTTGTGTGACAAATTGTTGGGGGTCGCCATATTCATCGGCAACAAGGCACACCATCACCATGCCCATTAAGACGAGCATGAAAACGGAGCCATATTTCCTTAATGCTTCAAACATGGATGACCATTGTGTCCTTTATTGATTAACGGCGGTTTGGGCTTTTTATTGCATGCCATCCGCCTACCAACATGGTAGGTTTTCTGCAAGTCGTTTTGCCAATGCTCATCGCGATACTGGTGCTTGGCTTCTAATTCATTTCATCATCCATCTTTTGAACAACCATTGGTTTGAATCGCTCCTGCACCTTTTGGAACACCGTGAACAACGCAGGCACGGTAACAAGCAAACCCAAAGTGCCGAACAACATGCCACCTACCACACACACGCCGATGGTACGGCTGCCGTTGGCCCCCGCACCCGTGGCGAACATCAAGGGCAACATGCCGAAAATCATCGTCAGCGAGGTCATCAGGATGGGACGCAGACGCTCCTTTGCGCTCTGTAGGGCCGCATGCCTTATGGTTAGCCCTTTCAAGCGACCCTGAGAGGCGTATTCCGTAATTAGGATGGCGGTCTTGGTCAACAGACCGACCAACATGATAAGACCAATCTGCATGTAGATGTTATTTTCCACGCCGAAGAGTTTGGCAAACAGTAGACTGCCTGCCAACCCGAAGGGCACCGACAACATCACTGCCATAGGAATAAAGAGGCTCTCGTAAAGCGCAACCATTACTAAATAGACAAACAATGCACTGATGATGAAGATGATGACAACACGGTTTCCTGCTTGGCTCTCCTCGCGGGTGATACCGCTGAACTCTATGCTGTAGCCTACAGGCAATTCCTTCGCTGCCACTTCCTGGATGGCCTTGATGGCACTACCCGTACTGCCGCCTTGCGCCACATTGCCCGACACATCAATACTACGGAACATATTGTGGCTATTCAAGGTCTGCGGCATATATTCTTTGGTGAGTGTCACAAACTGACTGATGGGCAACATCGCGCCCGCCTCTGAGCGGACAAAGAGTTGGTTGAGCGACTCGGGACGGATGCGGTCACAGGGTCGCAGTTGAGCGGTAACCTGATACACCTTGCCGTATTTGTTAAAGTTGGAAATGTAGTCGCCACCAAGATAGGCACCCAGTTCAATTAGTACCGTTGAAGGCGAAACTCCTACCTTCTTGCAGCGCGACACGTCCACGTCCACACGATATTGCGGGTAGTTGACATCGTAGTTGGAATAGATGTCGCCAATCTCTGGGTGTTCCTGCAACTTCTCCACAAAACGGTCTGTAATCTCTTTCAAAGTGCGGACATCCATGCCGTTGCGGTCCTGCACCGAGAACTCAAAACCGCCGCCACCGCCATAACCTTCAATCATGCCAGGCTCCATCGCAAACGACTGCCCCTCACGCTCCTCAGCCAGTATCTCATTGATTTGTTCCATCACGCCCGTGGACGAGTTCTCATAGCCCTTGCGTTGTTTCCAAGGTTTCAGTTGCACATAAATGAAAGCGCCATTGCTTCCTGCGCCGACACCCACCACGCCGCCTACCGCTTCCACAGCAGGCAATTTCTGTATCTGGTCGCTCACTCGGTTCATCACCTCGCGGGTCTTCTTCATCGTATAGCCTGAAGGCGTGTTGATTTCCACAAACAGGTTGCCCATGTCCTCATTAGGGACAAAGCCCGTGGGAACCACCTTGAACAGAACAACCATCAACACTGCGGCCACAATCACGCTGGCTATCACCATCCATTTACGACCGAGCAACCAACGCACAGTATCAGCGTAATGCTTTAGCAGGGCAGAAAAGGTTGTTTCGTATGCCTTTTTAATCCGTGGGGTGAGTTTATGACGGTTTTCCTCCGAAGGTTTCAATATAAGAGCACACAATGCCGGTGCCAAGGTCAAGGCATTGATGAACGAAATACCCACTGCCACCGCCATCGTCAAGCCGAATTGCTTGAAGAAGATGCCCGTGGTGCCGCCCATGAACGAAACGGGAATAAAGATGACCATAAACACCAAGGTTGTGGTGAACAGTGTGACAGCCAGCCCTTTCATTGCATCGACGGAGGCTTGGTAGGCCGATTTATAGCCCGAATCAAACTTGACTTTTACCGCTTCCACCACTACAATAGAGTCATCCACCACGGTTCCGATGACCAGTATCAATGCAAAAAGTGTCAACAGATTGACAGAGAACCCCGCCACCTTCATAAAAGCGAAAGTGCCGATGAGCGACACTACGATACCAATGGCGGGAATCAGCGTGGCACGGAAGTCTTGAAGGAAGAAGAAAACCACCACCAACACCAGCAGAATGGCGATGATGAGTGTTACCACCACCTCACGGATGGAGGCAAAAAGGAAATCGTTGGTGTTGTCGAAAGTGACAATTTTGAGGTCCTTGGGTAGCGACTGCTCCACCTCATGGATGAGCTTGTCGATGTCAAGGTTAATTTTGGTGGCATTGGAACCCGCCACCTGATGCACCGCACCCATCACGCCAGGATGCCCGTTGATGCGGTTGGTGAAGGCATAGTCCGACTGCCCTAACTCAATGTCAGCCACATCCTTCAACCGTAGCTCTTCGCCAGTTGGAAGCGAGGTGATAACCAGATTCTCGAATTCGGAAATTTCGGTTTTGCGTCCCGTGTATCTCAGTGCATATTGGAACACATTGTCGGAGCTCTCGCCCAACGCACCTACCGAGGCCTCAATATTCTGTTCCGCCAACACCGCACTGATGTCACTCGGCATCAGTCCGTGACGAGCCATCACATCGGGTTTGAGCCAGATGCGCAGGGCGTATTGTGCCCCCCATACCTCCACCTTACCCACGCCGTTGATGCGCAGGATGGCAGGGCGCAGGTTGTTGTAGAAGTAGTTGCTCAGGAAGTTCTCGTCGTAGGTGCTGTTGGGACTTTCCAATGCGATGATACGGAGCTGTCCGGGCTGCTGTTTCTCGGTGGAGACACCGATTTGCAATACCTCGGCAGGCAACTGTCCCTGTGCTTGAATCACACGGTTTTGCACATTCACCGCCGCCATGTCAGCATTGGCACCTTGCTCGAAAAATACCGTGACGCTTGCTGATCCGTTGCTCGCTGACGACTTCATGTAAGTCATTCCTTCCACACCGTTGATGGCCTCCTCCAAAGGCGTCACCACGCTCTTCTGCACCGTCTCCGCGCTTGCGCCAGGATACGATGCCCACACATTGATAGCAGGTGGCGCGATGTCGGGATATTTCTCCACAGGCAACGAAGTGAGCGCAATCACGCCCAACGCCACGATGAATACGCTGATAACGATGGAAAGTAAGGGTCTGTCTATAAAGGTTTTGACGGTCATAATATCTTGTCTTTAAGAAAAGACAAAAATAGGCCTAATGACCGTGTTCAAAGTGTATAAAAATGAACCGATATTGTATGTTTTCGGAACTATTTGTACCTTTGCCGCATGAATTACACACTCCAACCATACGACCATGCAACGATTATCGTCAAAACTGAACTATCGAAGTTTTGGCTGTGCCGCGTGCAGAAAGGCACCGTCACGGTTTCTTTTGAGCATGAGAAACACAAAATGTTGGCTGACACGGTTTTCGTAGTACCTGAAGGGGCGCAGTTCAATGTGGTTTCGTCTTCTCGCGATATGAGGATGGAAGTCCTTGTCTTCGATGAGCCGTTGATGAATGTGGTGTATGCCCTGCTCGGGGCGGAGGCTGATTTTGGCTCTTTGGAGATAGCGTTTTGGTCCGACAAAACGATAGACGAGCCTTTCAACCGAATGCTTGTCGCTGACTATGATTTGCTTCGTGTCGCCGTTGAGCAGCCTGACCTTGTCGCCTGCAACAAGATGATTACAGCCTTGCTTGTGCATCTTTTGCTGACGCTTTATAATGCCTCCGATAGACCCGAGAACACTACGCAAAGCGACAACAGCAAACGTTCCCGCCAACTCTTGAACCACTTTTTCGAGTTGGTAGGCGAAAACATCCTTTCGGGTCAGCGTAATATCCCGTTTTATGCCGATAAACTCTGCGTCTCAGAGCGTTATCTTTTCAAAGTTTGCAAAAAAGAAACGGGCAAAACGCCCAAAGACTTCATCAATGAGTTTCTGATTGGCCAAATCAAGAACGCTTTGCTTACCACCGAGTTGACCCATCAACAAATCGCCGACCAGTTCGGTTTTCCCGACCAGTCAGCCTTCGGGCAGTTCTTCAAGCGACAAGAGGGGATGTCACCGTCGGAATTCAGGCAGAGGTACAGATAGTTTAAATAGCTTCTAAGAAGCTGCAAAAGCTATTCATTATGAGTGATGGAATTCGGCATATAGTCTCATTCCTTAAGAGAGACAATTACATTTCTGCTCCTCGATTTCCTCGTTCAGCATCTCCTCGAACATGCGCACAGAAATGGCCAGACTGTACTTTTTGGCAGCCTTGACGTAGGTTTTTTCCATGCATTCACGCTCTTTCGGGTTGTCGAGCCAGTAGTCGATGGCACGGGCGAGGTCTTTCGGGTTACCCGGCAGGAACAGCGACCGGTCATCCAACGCAAACTGCCGCGTGGCTGAGAGTTCGCTGTTGGCGATGACAGGCACCAGACCCGTGGCGAAAGCCTCAATGCACGAGATAGCCTCGCTCTCCATGTCGCTGGCATGTACGTACAAGTCGCACTGGAGAAGCAGTTTTATCAATTCATCCTGTTTGACATACACAAACTGCGGTGGATTGGCAAGCTTTTTGCCCAGTTTCACATATTTTTCATATTGAGGCCCCTTTCCGGCAAAAACCAACTGTATTCTGTCGGCATATTTTGAGTAATTCACTGCATTGATGATGACATCTTGTCGTTTTTCCTTCGCAAGACGTCCAACCATCATAATCACAATCTTGCCCTGGTATTCTGGCAACTTCTGCGGCCTGCCGTGGTCAATCTTGTTTTCCCCAGCCTCCATGAACGCATCCTGTATGCCGTTGCTGATGACATGAATCTTCGCCTTGTAATTCCTCTCTTCAAGCATACGCCCCATAAAGGCAGACGGCACATGGATATGGCGATACTTGTAGTAAAACGTGTTACGGAAAAGCCGGTAAATCATATTTTGTACCCATTGCACTTTCCCACAATGCAATGACATCGTTATGTTTTCGGGCTGGACATGGAATGCCCCCGTGTTGGGTTTCCCAATCTTTGCCGCATAATTGCTTGCCACTATATCAAGCGGGAAAGGGAAAAAAGTGTGTACAACATCTGCCCACTCTACCGCCTCACGGATGATAGGTCTTGACCTGGGCAGAAAATCACCGTATGCGAAACCATGTTTCTTGATCAGCGAGTCAAACAAAGGTACTATAAATTCCGGTACATTGTATTTCCCTGTCACTTCCACTGGCAATGCCACACCTTTTTCATCTGTCTCTTGAGGGTTAGCACATAATACTCGCACCTCATGTCCGCACCGCTCCAGTTCCCTGGCAAAACGCTGTGCCGAGATGCTTGTTCCGTTGTTGTGGGTATCTAAAATGTCTATGACGAAGAGGATTTTCATAAAAGGGTATATTAAAAATTAAAAACACAAATTTTCTGATTATCTTTAAGGGTACGAAACGTTTTTTCATTGGAAGTCTTTGGTTTCAGTAAGTCCGACGCCGTATGGCAATACAGCCGATACCGTGATGCTATGTTGGGGCGCATTCTTGATCCATGCCACTTCCACGGTATTGTTTTCAGTGGAGAGGATGACACCCCCTTCGACTATCCAGCTGGCCTTCAAAGGGCAAGGGCTCACATAATAATGGCCGTCTTCCCCCTCGATTTCGAGTTTTTGTGGCACGATAATGTCGTGGAAAAACTCCGACATCGTGTCTCGGACGACGTAGAAGTTGTCGTTAATGACTTTGGTTTTTGGGTCTACGTGTGGCATGTGTTTGTAGCCGGCAAAAGTGACCAGACGGGCATGATATCCCAGCTTGGTGGCGCGGTCGACAATGCACGATGCGCCGAACATCGGGTCGGCTGCCAGCCTGTTAAAAGGCTTGGCGACACTAAAGGGACGGTCATATTCGTAAGGCATGATGTCATCGGAGTCGCCATGGAAGGCCAATATCGAAATGTCGTGTCCATGGAGAGCGGAGGTGTCGGACATGGCTCCCCACATTTCGGCAACGCCCCTGATGTGGAATTTGGTCCGGAGGGCATTACCGCAAGTGTCGATGTCACCAAGGTCAGGACGAAATAAGCCTTTGCGGGCGTATTTAGGACGGCCTTCATCGGTCATGAAGGCAAGGCTGAGTGCGGTGACGGCTCCAGAACTGGAGCCACCCACAAAGATCATGGAAGTGTCGATGCCATAGTCTTCATGATGCGAGACCAAAAAACGCATGGCAGCATGGGCATCCTGCACCGCGCGGTAAGCCGCCCGTTCGATGCCGACCTTGCCAGGAAAGAAGCCTAACCTGTGGTCGATGGAAACCGTCACATAACCTAATGAAGCGAGGTGCCGGCACCAACTGGTGATTTTTGGATCGTCTTTCGACCCGAAATAATACGCGCCACCGTAAATCAACATCACCAACGGACGTTTTTTTAATGTGTCGTTTTGCGGCCTGAAAATGTCAAGATGGAGGTCCAACGGGACTGTTCTTCTGACATCAACTACCCGGAGAATCTTGCCCATGGTTTTGGTGTTGTCGTCTATTTCCGACCAAAAGCCAGGGGAATTGGCGTAGCAGATGTCGCTGATTTTCTCCACCGCAAACATGGTGTCCAGATAACGATTGTTCTCGAAATCCTGAAAAGCCGGTGTCTCGTGAATTTGAAAACGGAAAATGGCAGTGTCCAACGTACTTAATAGAGCATAGCCATAGGCCTGTCGCTCATCCGTGAATTCGACGCAAGGACGGAAAATTTTCTCTTGGCCCTCGTAATAAAGGACCGCATTGTGACCTTCGGCTTCCAGCTTGAAAGGAAGGGTGTCGGTCATGGTTTCCTCCAAAGTCATGTAGTGCCCTTTGATGTTCAGGCTGTCGCTGTACTCGATGAATATAAGGAACTCCCTGTCACCCATAGTGCTTTTGAAAACGGTGGGGGTCTCAATGATGGGGAAACCGTCCCCTTTCATAGACAAGATAGGGTCAGGTGTGCTGTCGTTACCAAATAGATGAACGCATAATAGCAGACACATCGAAGCCAAAAAGAGAAAAGAGATATTTTTTTTCATTACTATTTTGATTTCGCAAATGCTTATGATGCGCCAAGTAAAATTAAGGTCATGGTTGCTTTTTCTAAAATGGCTGCAAAAATACGTTTTTTTCCGCTGCGCCGAAAACAAAAACCGCCGCAAAGGTCACTAAACTCTTGCAGCGGTGCCCGTTTTCTCAACAGCTTTGGGTTGGTAGTCCGCCTCAATCTGTTGTTTGGGGTCGTCGTAGAACGGGAATTCCACGGTCTTCATGGCCTCTTGCCGGTCTGCGGGTTTGCAACCGAGTTCAACCAAGCGGTTGATTGCAAACGATATTTTTTATTTTTTTCGGAAAAAGAAAAATTCATATCTTTGCAACTTGTAAATGAATCCATTATGACACTACAAGAAGCTATCGTTGCCCGCCACTCGGTGCGGCAATACTTGGAAAAACCTATCGAAGCTGAAAAGGTCGCGCAACTGCAGGCCTTGATTGACGAATGTAATAAGGAAGGCAAATTGCACCTCCAACTGGTCACTAACGAGCCAAAAGCTTTTGCCAGCGGGATGGCGAAATACGGCGGATTCAAAGGGGTCGGCAACTATATCGCCGTTGTAGGGCCGAAAGGCGAGGACGTGAAACTCGGTTACTATGGCGAGAAAGTGGTGCTGTTGGCCCAGACCCTCGGCCTGAACACATGCTGGGTGGGCTTGTCCTACAAGAAGCAGCCCGACCAATACCAAGTGCTTGACGGTGAATCGTTGGTGGCAGTAATCGCTTTGGGCTATGGTGCCAACCAAGGCAACGCCCATCCGCAAAAGAAGGGCATTGAGCATTTCTGCCACGTCGATGGTGTCATGCCCTATTGGTTCCGTCGGGGCATGGAAGCTGCTTTATTATCTCCAACGGCTGTCAATCAGCAGAAGTTCGAGTTCATCCTACATGAAGACAATCGCGTGGAGGCCAAGGCAAGGTTCTCATTCATCGGCTATGCCGATCTCGACCTCGGTATCGCTAAGTGTCATTTCAAGATTGGGGCAGGAGAGGAGAATTTCAGTTGGGTTTGATGACAGTCGCTGTGGCGATTATTGTAAATGCAATTTGTCTATTCATTGTATTTATTTGTTTTGCTTTAGAGACGCAATGCTTGCGTCTCTAAAGGTCCATGACCACCACCGCTGCCGCCCGAATAAGTTTAAACAAACACAGCCACAATAGTCTAAATGCTTTCGGTTTTCAGTATTCCTTCATAAATCCGCTTATCCACGTCCTTAAACACATTAAAAACCACTTGTTTGATGCTGCAATCGGGATATGCAGTGAGGTAGTCTTTGACAGTTCGAACGGCGATTTCAGCGGCCAACTGGTTCGGGAAACGGAACTCGCCCGTTGAAATGCAGCAGAAAGCGACGCTTTCAAGATGGTTTTCATCGGCTAACCGCATGATGGAGCGGTAGCAAGAGGCTAATTGTTCCTTTTGCATAGGTGCTGGAATGCCTGTTGGAATAATCGGCCCGACCGTATGGATGACGTATTTACAAGGAAGGTTGTATGCTTTCGTTATTTTGGCGTGCCCCGTCGGCTCTTCATGGCCTTGCTGTAGCATCAGTTGGTAACATTCTTCTCGTAACTGAACGCCGGCAGCGGAATGGATGGCGTTGTCGATGCACTTGTGCAAAGGATGGAAGCAGCCCAGCATCTGGCTGTTAGCCGCATTCACGATGGCATCCACTTTCAGGCGAGTGATGTCGCCCTGCCATATCTGCATTGGCACATTGGGTAATTCCACGACACCTTTTCCCTGTAATTGCGCCTGCAATTCCTCATCCTGCAAATCCAGAAACTCATCGCTGATAGGTTTTGGCTCACGCACATTGCGCAAGGCACGAAACAAGTCGCGCTTTCCTTGTAAATCCGATGGCATCTGCATTTCGGAATATTGTGGGTCTTCTTTCAGAAGATAGTCTATCAGATAGTCCAAACGATTCATCATCAACAATTAAACGATTAAACAATCAACACTTCAACAATTCCTCTAATACTTCTCCAATATCCCCATCAATCACAATCGACCTGTCCTTGATTTGTTCCACAGTGAACGCCTCACCAAGGTTGATGGTGGCATAAGTCGCCTCGGGGTTTTTGTAGGTCATCTGCATGAACGGCAGTTTGATGATGGTCGGGGTGTTGCTCCCTATGCCGAGGTCCCAATACAGGATTTTGCCGTGCTGGTGGCTGTTCACGAAATCGAGGTAACGTTGTGCGGCCTTATGCC
>CAMYYB010000084.1 GCA_947303335.1 uncultured Bacteroidales bacterium
ACTACACCTTCCAAATCATCAACTTCGCCGGTGTCGACAACATCATCTTCTCGACTACGGGTTACACAGGTTCAGGTGGCTGTGAGATTTACATCCCCGTCGCCTACGCCAAGCAGGTTTGGGACGCCGTCTTTGAGGCTGGCAAGGAATTCGGCATCATGCCCGCAGGTCTGGGTTGCCGCGACACCCTCCGTCTGGAGAAGGGCTTCTGCCTCTACGGCCACGAAATCGACGACACCATCAGCCCCATCGAGGCTGGCTTGGGCTGGATCACCAAGTTCGTCGACGGCAACGACTTCCTCAACCGCGAAATCTTCGCCGCCCAGAAGGCCAATGGCGTGAGCCAGAAGATTGTCGGCTTCGAAATGATTGACCGCGGTATTCCTCGTAACGGCTACGAAGTGTGCGACGCAGAAGGCAACGTAATCGGTATGGTACGTTCTGGTAGCCCTTCACCCTCAACGGGCAAGAACATCGGTACCGCTTTGGTGCAGAAGGCTTTCAGCAAGAAGGACACCGAAATCTTCATCAAGATTCGCAACAAGCTCATCAAGGCTGTTGTGGTGAAGATGCCGTTCCTGCCTTAAGGAGCAACCGTAAAAGTATTTCACAACAAACCAGCCGTCTCTGGAAAACCTCCGAGACGGCTGGTTCATTTTTTCTTCACGCTCCAAAATCATTTGAGAGGTTGAAAGTCACACCGCCATTAGAGCACCGGCAGCTGTGCTGTGAAGATACGCAGGAACATAGTCAGCGGACAGACGGTGACGTAGACAATATTGGTTTTTTTAGGGTCAAATCAGTTCTCCTTCATCAATCAGATTATTCAACAAGGCATAAACAGTTAGACCCGACACCGACTTGATACCCGTCTTCCGAGTAATGTTTTTACGATGCGAGATGACCGTATGGATGGAGATGTTCATCAGGTCGGCAATCTCTTTGTTCATCATGCCTTTGGCAACAGCTACCAATACATCTATCTCACGTTTCGACAATTCCACATCGTCATTTCTCTTTGACGTGTTGTCAGTACCCAATTCGTTCAACTTGTTGATGATTTTCTGCCTCGAATCATTCATCTCGATGACAGCACTGTATGGCATCAGATGCAAATGGTCAACATACGAGGTCACCAACGCGACGACGACAAGATGAGGATATTCTTTGCCGAGGTTAAGGAGAAAGTCCTTGTTCTGGTACCCCAAAAGAGTGGGGTCGATGATGAGCAAATTAGCATCGGTAGCCAGGGTTTTCTCAGAGAGATGCTCAGGGCTGTCGAGACGCAACACCACATCGAACTGTGCCATGCTGTCAATAATCTCAGCTAAGCCGATGGAGACCATCTCAGAAGTCGAACAAATGATGACACGGTTTTTCATGACTGGGTGTTTTCAAGCAATTCAACGTAGGGGATAAGGATGCGTTCCTCAATCAGCGAATGGCGGTTCAGGTCATCGCTCAGCTCCATGATGTCAAGCGAAATCTCAATACGCTCTTTAGGCAGGATGTCGCCAGGCAGATATTTGAGGAGAATGTTCATCATGTCGTCAAGAACGTCCTGAATGTTGGTGTGATTATGTTCAAACTCGTCAATCTTGTAGGAACCGGTGGGCTGACCGTTGAACAGTGCCTCGATGTAGGGAAACACCACTTCTTCCTCGTAGTATTGAATATGCCTCATCACTTCCTGCTTGTACTCTTTATAAAAATGACTGAGCATCGGACCGTATTTCTGTCCACAGGCTTCAATAATGTTTTGCAGATGTGCCTCAATATGGGGAAAACGCTCGTCCAGATAATACCGGTGTGAGGCCTTCAGATAGGAAAGCAGGTCG
Organism: uncultured Bacteroidales bacterium; assembly: GCA_947303335.1. Lineage (GTDB taxonomy): Bacteria > Bacteroidota > Bacteroidia > Bacteroidales > F082 > Limimorpha. The sequence continues at coordinate 1,839 of CAMYYB010000084.1, forward strand.
CTCATGTTGATGTGCCTCAGTTCCTCCTTCCCAGGTCTGAAATCGCTATTGGAGTAGATGTAGCATATCATAAGGAACAGCTCGGTGTTGACATGATTCATTTGGCACACATAGTCCACACTACGGTCGCCGAAACCCAATCCGATGCCGAATCGGGGTAGCAGTTGCAACAGTCGGCGGTCCTCCGTCAACAGTTCGGCAAGTTTGGTGTCTTTTGAAAAGGGTGTTTTCGTTTTATCCATGATCATCTCTCGTTTTGATGTGGCAAAGATAATACAATTGCCTATAGGTTTCTATTGTCATCCCTATAATTAATGAAACATGAAAGCCAAATTCACCAATTGTGGGGATTGGACTGCGAGGACAAAAGCGGGAATTTTGCACTCGAATTTGAACAAATAGTACCCGACTATGAAACTGAAAACGATTGCAAAATGCGCAGTGTTGGGATTGATGCTGAGTTCCATACCTTTACAGGCTGGCGAGCCCCATACTGCCGATTCAACAAAACTATTCTCTTGGTCGCGTCTCACGGTGGGTGGCTACGGTGAGGCCGTCTACACCCGCAACTTCTACAGCGACAACATGTTCCGATACTCCCACGCTGAGCGTTACAAAGATGCCAAAGGTCATGGACGTATCGACCTGCCCCATGTAGTCATCAATCTGGGCTACGACTTCGGCAAAGGCTGGACGATGGGCAGCGAGATTGAGTTTGAGCATGGCGGCAACGAAGTCGCTGTTGAAGTGGAAGCTGAAGAGACAGGAGAGTTTGAGCACGAAATCGAGCGCGGTGGCGAAGTGGCATTGGAACAGTTCTGGATTCAGAAATCGTTTGGCAAAGGCTTCAACATCCGCTTGGGACACATCATCGTGCCTGTGGGACAGACCAACAACGCCCACTTGCCCACGCAGTTCTTCACCTGCTACCGCCCCGAAGGCGAGTTTTACATTCTTCCATGCACCTGGCATGAGACGGGCATCAGCCTTTGGGGAAAACTGGGCAACTGGCGATATGAGGCTGTCGTGGTACCCTCGCTCAACTCCAATATGTTTAACAATGCCAACTGGGTGAAAAACGGCTCTGCCTCAGGCTTTGAGTTTAGAGTAGCCAATCATTTGGCAGCTGCGCTGCGTATCGACAACTATTCCATCAAGAACTTCCACTGGGGCGTAAGCGGTTATATCGGCAACACCTTTAATAATGACATCGTCACCAACGAGTTTTCGGAGACCAGTCCTTACAAAGACGTGAAAGGCACCGTTGTCATCGGCACGGCAGAGTTCGACTACAAGGCCAACGGATTGGTAATCAGAGGTAACTTTGACTACGGCCATCTTGGTGACGCCAGCCTTATCTCGTCGTGGAACAAGAACCAAAACCACCAGAGCTTCTCGCCCTATCCACGTTCATTGGTCGGAGAGGCCGCCATCGCTTACGGCGGCGAGGTGGCTTACGACATCATGCACCCGATGAAAAACGCAGGCGAGCAGCAACTCTACCTTTTTGGTCGCTACGATTATTACGACACATACATCCCCACAGCCAATGCCCTCACCGACTACCAATGGACTGACCGCCACGTGATGACCCTTGGCGTGAACTATTATCCCATCAAGCAAGTGGTCATCAAAGCGGAATACGCCCGACGTTTCCTGAAAGAACAATACAATGATGAACCGATGTTCTCGCTGGGCGTAGCCTATAGTGGATTTTTCACGAAATAACACCATTAAACACCAATACAATGAAGAAACTATTCAAAACCGCAGCCATAGTTGCTGCATCCATCCTGTTGACAGTGAACTTTAGCTCCTGCAACAAAGACCCTCAGAACACCGCTGAGGAAGCCAACATGGCTGCCAAAGACGCCATCATCAAACAGTACCTCAACCACACGGTGTATCCGACCTACGCCAACTTGGCCAACGAGTCCGACCAACTTGTAGAAAAGCTTGAAGTCTTGAAGACCGACAAGTCACAAGCCAACGTGGACCGTGCCGCCACCTGTTTCCTACAAGCCCGCCACTGGTGGGAGATGAGCGAGGCCTTCCTCTTCGGTGCCGCCTCCGACTTCGGCATCGACCCGCACATCGACTCTTGGCCTTTGGACGAAGATGCTTTCAACAACCTGATGGACAGTCCCAACATGATTGCCGCCCTTGCCACTGACGAAGACGGCATGGTGGCTGGCGAGCAGCTCGGCAATGCCCTGCTCGGTTTCCACGGCATCGAGTACATCCTCTTCCGCGACGGCAATGCCCGACCTGTGGACGAAATCACCGATGACATGGTAACCTACGCGGTGGCCGTCTCCCGTGACCTGCGCAACCGCTGTTTCCAACTTGAAGTGAGCTGGAACGCCGAAGCTCCTCAGATCCACAACGACCTGATGGAAGAACTGGAATTGAATACCACTATGGCCAATGGTAACACCTACGGCGAGAACATGACCCTTGCCGGTCAGGCAGGAAGCACCTACTCGACACGCACTCAAGCCCTGCAAGCCATCATCGACGGCTGCATCGACATCTCCGACGAGGTAGGAACCTCCAAGATTGGTAAGCCCCATACCGGCGACGACCCAACCTACGTGGAGTCGCCCTATAGCCAGAACTCCATCAGCGACTTCTACGACAACATCACCAGCGTCAAGAGTGCCTATATGGGTGGTCTCGAAGACGATCGCGACAACGACCTCTCCGTACACAGTTTCGTCAAGGACATCAACCCTGAGTTAGACACTAAGGTCGTCAATGCCATCAACACCGCCTTGGAGAAAATCAACAACATGAAGGCTCCTTTCGTGAACAACTATCTCGACACCACTGCCGGCGAAGCCATGGAAGCCTGCCAAAGCCTCTCCGATGTGCTTGATGAAGCCAAAGCCGCTTTGAACGAAAAGTAACACTTAAACACCTTATTATTATGCATACCAAGAAAACATTAGCATTACTCATCGCGACAGGTATGATGGCGGTGGCTTTCACTTCTTGCCAGCCCAAGGAACCCGTCCCGACCGAAGTCAGCGAAGACACTTACGCCGGAGGTGAGTTAGGCACCACCTTCAACACCTCGGCTACGGCCTACGAAGACCCAACGCCTGCCACCGAGCAAGCCGGTCTGACCCAGGCGTTTAAGTATGGCGAAGCCTTCTTCGAGCGCACTTACACCCAGAGCAACCCGCCCTTCAACGGGCTCGGACCGCTTTACATCCGCAGCTCCTGCATCGCCTGTCACCCCGGCTACGGTCACGGGATGCGCATGAACCGCTATCGCGCCGACGACTGGGGCAACGGCTACCTGCTCGTCGTCACCGACCGCAACGACACCTACCTGAGTTCCCTCACGGGTATGCCTCAGACCAAGGCCGTTGCGCCCTTCAAGGCTCCCATTGATGAAACTCAGATTCAAATCAACTGGCTCAGCTACACCGACGAATGGGGCAACCAATTCCCTGACGGGGAGACCTACAGCCTCACCTACCCCGAGGTTTACATCCCGCAGGAGGCTTATTACGTTCCACTGCAAGTGGGCGGCAACGACATCCCCTACAGCGACGTGGTGGTGCGTCTCGAATCCACCATCGGTATCTATGGCACAGGTCTTATCGATGCCATCCCTGATGACTCGCTGAAAGCGCAATACCAAAAGGAATATGATGACGGCTATATGCAGAACGGCATCAACCCCGCGATGTGGGCAGGCTCCGACTGGGCACCCACAGGCCTGTACGGCAACACCAGCCACCCGAAACGATACACCTACGCCCTCACCCGCGGCCCCTTGCAAGATGCTCCGGGTGCCAACGCCATCTGGAACATCACCAACGTGACACACCGCACCAAGATGGGTCACTATATGACTGCCGCCTACGCCCAAAAGGCTTCACAAGACCCCGAGGTGCAGGCCGAGTTCTACAACTACTTCCCACAGTACAACCTCACGGGCGATGTGGAGACCGACATCTACAACTACTTGATGATGAACGACCAAATCCCCACGGAGATGAAAGTACCTGAGATGAAAGACGAGGACTATGTCAACTTCATGGTGTGGCACCGTGGCTTGGCTGTGCCTGCCGCCAGAAACATGGACGACCCCGAGGTGCAACGCGGCAAGGAACTCTTCAAGCAGATGGGCTGTGCCTATTGCCACCGTCCCTCATGGCAGACCGGTGACGACGACTTCACTGACCCGTCCGGCTTCTTCGCTGACAGCGACCCGCGCCTGCCCCGTTATCCCAACCAGAAGATTTGGCCCTACAGCGACTACGTCCAGCACAAGCTCCACATGGAGAACGACATCCGAACAGGCTGGTGCCGCACCACGCCGCTCTGGGGTCGTGGCCTATCCGCCATCTGCACAGGCCGCAGCGACCGTTTGCACGACTGCCGCGCCCAAACCGTCATCGAAGCCATCATGTGGCACGGCAATGCCCAAAGCGATGCCCGGCGCACAGTGGAGAAGTTCCGCGAGCTGCCCAAGGAAGACCGCGAGGCTGTTGTGAAATTCATTGACGCAATTTAAATCAAATATGGAGGCGCGGCGTGCCGCGCCTCCATAAATTCTATAATTTTGCCACACCTATGAAATACCTCCGTCACATCACCTCCGTTTTGGTCATCGTCCTTATCGCCGTCCTCGCCGCAGGCACCATCGTCGAAAAGTTGCACGGCTCCGATTTCGCCCTATCCCATATCTACAGTTCCTGGTGGTTCGTGGGTCTGTGGGCTTTGTTGGCTGGTCTCTTGGTCTGTCTGGCGGTGCGCTGCCGTTTGTGGAAAAGGTTCTCTGTCTGTGCCTTGCATCTGTCAATCCTGCTCATCCTGTCCGGTGCGCTCCTCACCATGCTCACGGGTCAGCACGGCAAGATGAAGCTGGAGCCCAACCGACCCAACAGCCACTTCTTCATCCAAGAGCAAAGCGAGATAGAGAAAGAAGACCTGCCTTTCAGCCTCACCCTCGACCGTTTCGAGATTGAGACCTATCCCGAAAGCAACAAGCCCAAGGACTATGTGAGCTATCTGAGGCTCAGCGACGGCGAAACCCAAAGGGATGTCGTCATCTCGATGAACCATATCCTGAAGTACAAGCACTACCGTTTCTATCAAAGCGACTACGACGACAAAGGCAACTCCGTCCTCGATGTTGCCCGCGACCCTTGGGGCATCGGGGTGACCTATGCGGGCTATGTATTGCTCTTCGTCGGCCTGACAGCGATGCTTATTGAACGCCGGAAGGCTTTCCCTGCCGTCACCATCTCTTGGGTGTCGGTGCTCGTGATACTCATGGTGTTCCTGCATATCAGGATGCTCACCCATACGTTGATGCCCGTGCTGCGCTCTCCCTTGTTCAGCATCCATATTTCCACCATCGTCACCTCTTACGCCCTGCTGCTCGGCATCATGATTGTCGGCATCATCGCCCTCATCCGACCTAACAACCTGGACCGATTGGAACGATTGAAAAGCCTCAGCACGTCAATGCTCTATCCCGCAGTGGCTTTGCTGGCTGCCGGCATCTTCATCGGAGCCATTTGGGCCAATATCTCTTGGGGCAACTACTGGTCGTGGGACCCCAAGGAGGTGTGGGCACTCATCACCCTGCTCATCTATGCCGCGCCCCTGCACAATAAACTTTGGAAATCATTCAACAAGCCAATCTTCTTCCACATCTACTGCATTCTCGCCTTCCTCAGCGTAGTCATCACCTATTTCGGTGTGAATCTGCTCTTGGGCGGGGTTCATGCCTATAATTAATAAAAGACGTAACCTCAATATTTCTGACTTCGGATTGTTCATCAGTTATGGTGAGAGAAGTCTCCGTTTTTCATCAAAAATAATGAGTTGAGGCAAACGATAAAGTTCTCATCTTTGCAGTTGATAAACAGATTGTCGTTATGGAACATCATCACCACCATCATCATACCGCACCGGCGCAGTCGCTGAACGGTATCTTCATTTTGTCCATCATTCTCAACGGGCTTTTCGTGCTCATCGAGGCAGGTGTGGGCCTGTGGCAAAACTCGCTCTCGCTCCTCAGCGACGCGGGGCACAACCTGAGCGACGTGTTCAGCTTGGTGCTCGTGCTGATTGCTTTCCGCTTGGCCAAGGTGCAGCGCAACGAGCGTTTCACCTATGGTTATCGCAAGTCGACCATCCTCATCTCCTTGCTCAACGCTGTCATCCTATTAGTGGCAGTTGGAGCCATCGTGATTGAGAGCATCCACAAGTTCAGTGAGCCTGCCGAGGTGAACGGCATTGCCGTTTCATGGACAGCAGGCGTAGGCATCCTCATCAACGGGGCCACTGCCCTTCTGCTCATGCGTGACCAAAAGAGCGACCTCAATGTGCGCGGCGCCTTTCTCCACATGGCTGCCGACACCTTAGTATCTATCGGCGTGGTCATCAGCGGCATCGTCATTCATTGCACAGGCTGGACCATCATCGACCCCATCGTTTCGCTTGGCATCGCCGTCGTTATTCTCCTTTCCACCTGGGAGTTGCTTTCCGACAGCCTGAGACTGGCTGTTGACGGCATTCCCGATGGTGTTGACTTGCACGAAATCGAACAGCTTCTTGTTGAAAATGAACACGTGAAAGAAACACACCACATCCACGTGTGGGCCATCAGCACGACTGAGACAGCACTCACGGCACATATCGTGATAGACAACCTTTCCCATTGGCCGCAGGTTTCGGAGCATCTCAAGCACATCCTTACAGAGCACGGTATCTCTCATGCCACCCTTGAGCCCGAGACGGCGGATTGCCATTGCCACAACCGAGAGTGCTAAGTGATATAGACGGCGGTAAACGCCAGCTTTATCCTGAACTATTACGCACTTTTTGCACATCCATAAAGAAAAAAGCACTACTTTTGCCGCCGGATTTGGGTTCTTACCTAAGATTAATAGGGAACCCCGTGCAATTCGGGGGCTATGCCCGTAGCTGTAAGTTCCAAAAAGGTTTGCGGCACCTACGTCACTGATATTCGTTATCGGGAAGACACCGCAAGCTGGGACGAGCCAGAAGACCTGCCCATCTCCACGATTCGCAACTTTCGGGAACAAAAGTTTGTCAGATATATGAAGAAACAGTATCAAGCAGTTACGGCCGAAGAAGCCGTCAAAGTCATTAAGTCTGGAGACCATGTGCATATCAGCTCGGTCTCCAACGTACCCCAATGTTTGGTGAAAGCCCTGTGCGACCGAGGCCGCGCCGGCGAACTCAAGAACGTCTACATCCATCACCTGCACACCGAAGGAGCCGCGCCTTACGTCAACCCCGAGTTTGAGGGCATCTTCCAGCATAATGCCTTCTTCGTGGGTGCCAATGTGCGCGAAAGCGTGCAAAAAGGTTTAGCCGACTATATCCCCGTCTTTCTGGGCGAGACCTCGAAACTCTACCGCGAGCGTTACATCAAGTGCAACGTGGCCATGATTCAGGTTTGTCCGCCCGACAAGTTCGGTTATGTATCATTAGGCTCCTCGGTGGATGCTACCTTGGCCGCTATGGAGAGTGCCGAGTTCGTCATCGCTGTGGTCAACAAGCATGTGCCCCGCACTTTTGGCGACGCGCTGGTTCATATCAGCAGAATTAATGTCTTTGTTGAAGACGACACGCCTTTGCTCACCGTTGATATGCCTGAGCCCAACGAAGTCGAGAAGACCATAGGCCGCTATTGCGCAGAACTCATCGAAGACGGTGCCTGCCTACAGATGGGCATAGGTAGCATCCCCAATGCTATTTTGTCGTGCCTACACAACCACAAGGACATCGGCATCCACACGGAGATGTTCAGCGACGGTATTCTGCCTTTGGTGAAAAAAGGCATCATTACGGGCAACAACAAAAAGCTCAACAAGGGCAAGATTGTCTCCACCTTCGTGATGGGCTCGAAGAAGATTTATGACTTCATCGACGGCAACCACGAGGTGCTGCTGATGGATGTGGAATACACCAACGACCCCTTTGTCATCGCGCAACAACCCAAGATGACTTCCATCAACTCAGCCATCCAGATCGACCTCTCGGGTCAGGTGTGCGCCGACTCGTTGGGCGACAAAATCTACTCTGGTGTAGGCGGACAAATCGATTATGTCTATGGCTCGTCACGCGCCAAGGGCGGCAAAGCCATCATCGCTATGCCTTCCACCACACGCAAGGGCATCAACAAGATTGTGCCCGCTTTAGACTTAGGCTCAGGAGCTGTCACCACGCGCAACCACATCCATTGGTTTATCACGGAATATGGCGCAGTGAACCTCTATGGACGCTCTTTGCAGGAACGTGCCAAGCTCATCATCTCCGTGGCCCATCCTCAGTTTCAGGAACAGCTCGACGAGGCTGCCTTCAAGCGCTTCGGGCCGCATTTTCATTACCTTTGGA
>CAMYYB010000085.1 GCA_947303335.1 uncultured Bacteroidales bacterium
ACAACCACTTTGATGCCATACTTCGGGTCGACGATGTCGCGGCCATATTTGTCCTTGGTGCGCATCTGCTGCATGGCTTCCACCAGCACTTCGCGTACTTTCTTGATGTCGGTTCCATAAGCCACTCCGACGATAATCTTAGTGAACTCGTATGAATTGTTGCGGGTGAGGTTGTTGAAGTTCTTGCCGAAGAGCGAGGCGTTGAGGAAAGACATCTCGGTGCCGTCAAGGGTCTCAATCTGCACAAATTGATAGTTGATGGCGACTACACGTCCGCGCACACCGTCACATTCAATCCAGTCGCCTACACGCAAACGTCCGCCCATCAGTTGGATACCATAGATGAAGTTGTTGAGGATGTCCTTGAGGGCAAGACCGATACCAGCCGACAGACCACCAGCCACCAAACTCAAGGAACCCATTGGAATCTTCCATACGGCGACGACAACGATTATGTATGCCATCCAAATCAGGACGCTGAGGATGCTGTTGCCCAAAGACAGATTGATTTCATTGTCACGAATGGCGGTCCGGTTGTGCTTGCGCATGAAGGTGGCGTATCGGACATATTGATAAATGGCGTGAATGGCACGGTTGAAGTAACGCAGGACATAGAACAGGATGAAAAGACCAATGATACTCTTGCCGGAAATACGAAGCGTCTCATACCCGTTCTTGTCCACCAACTGGACGAAGGGGATGTTGAATATCTTGTCATACAAATCGTTAAAGTCAAAGACGTCCAAGGACATGTGTACACAGATGGGCAGTGAGAGCAGCAACAACGCGGGAATGGTCACCTGCCTAATGAAATCGTAAAACCAAGTGGCACCAAACAGGAGCGACTCGCGGTCATTGCCCATCACGTAGGTAATGCGTTCTCGCATAGCATCCACACGCTTGTTCAATTTCTTTTCCTTGTAGCGGCTCATTAAGTCGGCAATGCAGACGATGGTTAGCAACATGGCGAGTTGGAAATACCACCAGATTAAGACAAGCAAGGCCGCGAATGTGTAGCCAAAGAAAGCAAAGCCAAAGGCAATGAGATAAATGGCTAACGAAACCCAGCCCAAGGTGCTGTCGATGGGTGTGGCCTTTCCGCTTTCCCTGATACAGAAGAACAATTGTCGCAGTACAATTAGGAGCAAAATAGGCGGAAACATGAAATTCATCAGCCTATCCGGAACAAAGGTAACGCGGCAGGCAATGATGACGATGGCTATCAGGAAGGTTGGAATATAAAGCCTGAAGCTATTACGGATTTGGTCAGGTTTCACACGCAGCATCAGGGAACCGGTGATGGCAATGAGCAGCCAAAGGAGGGTGTTGACATGCTTGGCGCTCAGCATTACATAATCGTCACCATGCAAGGCGAAACCTACCACAAGGAAATATACAATGGTACCCAAAAATATCGAGAATATAGACAATTGTTTCTTGGGAATAAATCGTTTCCGCTTGAAGATTCGGGCAAGCAGCAAAACAATTAGTGAGGTCAGAATCCAGGCGATAATCAATGCGACCAGCTGTAGGACAAGGACGACCACCAACATGGAATTGACGCCCTTGCTGGAAAGGGTTCCCCAAAAATCACTGTCTTCTTCTGTTTTTGCCGCAGGTTCTTCTGCCGCAACTTCTGAGCTGAGCACTGTTGTATCGGCAGGCTGGGTCTCGTTATTGTCAATTGCGTGGAAATCATATTGCCCGCGCAGGTCCGACATCACAATGCTCCAATAGTACCGAGGATTGGCCATGATATCCAAGAACGGAGTCTGTCCATCTTTAAAGACGTAATTTTCGAGTTCTTGGTATTGGGATTGGGCATAGTCGTATGTCTCCTTCATGCGCAAATAAGCTTCTTGGTAGTGCGTACTGTCCGCTTGCACGAGGGCTCGGTTGTCGGCGTACAATTTCAGGAGTTCAGAGGCATATCTTATGCAGGAGTCGCGGAAGATTTCTCCTTCCTCATCCAACATAATGGGGGACGAGAGCGTGTCTTTGACAGCAATTCGGATGATTTCCTTTTCTAAAGCCGAAGCCGAGTTTGAAAAATACAGGTCAAGCGAATCGTTGTGGTACAGCAGGCTGTCGGGCAGGATTTCAATCTCGATTTCCTTCATCACAGGAGGAAGTCGGCGAAGGGCCTCGATGAGACGGGCATAGCGGTCGATTTCGATGTTCAGGCTATGTACGATGCGCTCGTATGGTTTGATGTCCTTGTTGAAATTATTGTATTCGGAAGTTACTTTTTGCAAGGCGTAAGCCAAGTCGAAAGTCATGTTCTGCTCCTGTGTATAGAGCAGGATAGAGAGTTCGTTGGACTTCGTGATGACATCCATCATCATTTGATGCTGAAGCTCATAGTCTTCCACAAACCGTTGTTGTGCTTCGGCGCGTTGCTGGTAGCCCAATTTCATCTCAGTCCAAAGGTCTTTGAGGATATTGGTAAGGGATTGTCCGCTCACAACAGCAAAGAGCGGGAAGGAGAACAGGAAGAGTGCAATGACAAGTGTCAGAAATCTTGTTGTTTTATTCATATAGCGCTACTTGATAAAGAAGGCCGTAAAAGTACAAAGTTTTTGGAAATCAATCCCAAAAAGGACGAACTTTTTTGCAAAAAAATCGCCCAAACGAGTGGCTTAGAGTGTGATTAAAATTCAATTCGATAATTCCCTTGCCCCGTAAGTGCCCCTGGCAGCACGTAAAAACTGGGATGCCGCGATGTGTTAGCTTCAAGTTTCAGTTTTGCTTCGTCAGCTTCAGCAACCGATTTGAGCCGTAGTATCCAAGGGGTAGCTAAACTCTACCCAAGTCCACCTTCGCCCGAAAGCCTGTTTTGGCGAAGGTAGGGCGAGTCTGTGGCGAGGCAATAGCGAATCTGAGGTTAGTCTGTAGCGAAAGACAATGCAGCTTAAGGAGGGGCGTCACTACGACACCCCAAAAACAGGCACTCGAGTGATTTCATCGATTGACTCGAGTCATTCGATGAAATCACTCGAGTGAAGCGAAAAAATGACCCGTGTTATCCATTATTAAACAGCTTCTAAAACTGTCCAACCCGTCCCAACATGGGACACCCTGTATTTGCCGTTGCAAACTATAGACGAATAGGCTAACTTTTTCCTAACCTGGCATTGACCTCAAAACTCCTCGCCCTCCTCCAGCTCCACACGATGAGTCCCGAAGTAAGCACTGCACTTAGAACAATCAGCCAAACGCTCTCCATTGCCCCAAAATGCTCGACATCGATGTTAATGATGCCTTTGTTGTTCAAATAGTACAGCAGCACTGCTGTGCCGTTGTTTAGGAAATGCATCAGGATGCTGGTCCAAAGCGAACCAGTGATGTAGAACATATAGCCCAACAACACCCCAAGGAACATTCGCGGCAGGAAGCCGTAAAACTGGAAGTGGATGAATGAGAAGAGGGCTGCCGAAAGGAGGATGGCCACATGCGGGTTCATTTTGCGTGTCAGCGACTGTTGCAACACTCCACGGAAGGTCATTTCCTCTCCGATGGCGGGTATCAAGGCAACAACGACCATATTGAGCAACAGCCCTCCAATAGTGTCCACATTCAGCATCTTCTCTGTTGCTACCTTTGCAGTTTCTTCTAAGGATTTAATCCAGTTTTCGAGCCAGACTAAGCCTTTGCCGAAACTCATGCCTTCGTTCCATGTGGTCAGCTGGTTGGTGACGGGAAGCGAGACAAACATCAAGGCCACACCTATTAATATGAGCCACCGTGGTGGAGTGAGGCTGCGGAATCCTAACTCTTGCATCCGGTGCTCCTTGCGCGTAAGGTAATAATAGACGATGGGCGGCACTATAAACATAAAGATTGAGTTGATGCCTTGTCCGATTTTTATCCCAATGTCACTAGCAAACACGAAAATAGCAGACAATGCAAGTCCTATTAGCGTACTAATCAATAGGATAAATAAAAATAAAAAGACACGCATTGCCATGGATTGCCGAAGGTTTTCGTTGAAAAAGTTGTTGCTCATAATGAATGATTTTGCTGCAAAGATACACTTTTTGTACTTTTGCACCCGAATCTTGAAATCTGAAATAATGTATCGTATCGCCGACCTTGAATTCGAGCATTATCCGCTGCTTCTCGCCCCGATGGAAGACGTTTCCGACCCGCCTTTCCGCTATGTCTGCAAACTGTTCGGTGCAGATGTAGTCTATTCGGAATTCATCTCCGCCGATGGCCTTATTCGTGATGCGGTGAAGAGTATCAAGAAGTTGGACTTTGAGGAGATGGAACGCCCTGTGGGTATTCAGATCTTCGGCAACACGGTGGAACCTATGGCGGAAGCGGCACGATATGCCGAGACTGCTCATCCGGATATTATCGACATCAATTTCGGTTGTCCGGTGAAGAAGGTGGCCTCGAAGGGGGCAGGTTCGGGTATTATGAACGACATTCCCAAAATGGTAGCCATTACCAAAGCAGTTGTAGAGGCGGTGCAGACACCCGTAACGGTAAAGACCCGCTTGGGCTATGATGAACAGCATAAAGACATCGTGGATATTGCTGAACGTCTGCAGGATGTGGGCATTGCAGCATTAACCATACATGGACGTCTGCGCACCACGAAATACAGCGATCCTGCCGACTGGACTCTCATTGGAGCCGTGAAGAACAACCCGCGCATGCATATCCCTATCATCGGCAACGGCGACGTGGTGGACGGGCCTTCAGCGAAATATTATAAGGACACTTTTGGTGTGGACGGTTTGATGATAGGTCGGGCTACTTATGGGAACCCTTGGATATTCAGCCAAATAAGGCATTATTTAGAGTCTGGGGAAACGCTACCTTTGCCCGATGTGGCTGAGCGGGTGAGAATCAGTAGGATTCAGTTGGAACGTTCTATCGCTTGGAAAGGCGAGCATATCGCCTTGCTGGAAATACGAAAACATTGGGCTTCCTACTTCAAGGGTCTGCCGAACTTCAAGTCGTTCAAGATGAAGCTGATGGAGACACTGTCGGTGGACGAGGTGTTGCGAGTTTTGGATGAAATCGAAAAGTATTACGCTTAGTCAACCACGTCTTCCTTTAATACTCCATTCTCGAACAAGTTGCGTACTAACTCGTCGCGACGGATAGGATAAGTGTGGATACCGAGTGACTGGGCTACCTTGATGTTGGCAGCGGTGTCGTCGATGAAGAGTGTCTCTTCGGGCAGCAGACCTTCATGGTCAAGAATCAGTTCGAAGAAACGCGGGTTGGGCTTCTCGAGATGCTCGGCGAAGGAGAAATAGGACTTGTGGAATAACTTGTCAAACTCGTTGTAACCGAAGCGCAGCTGTAGGTCTCGGATATACAAGTCGTAATGGATGACGTTGGTGTTGCTCATTAGGAAAATCTTGTAATGCTTCTTCACCTTCTCGATAGCTTCAATGCGCTCTCGGGGGATGTCGAGGAGCATGGAGTTCCAGATGTCATCGAAGCGATTGTCGGTCATCTTGTCCAATCCGAGTAGGGCTTTGACTTTCGTGCGGAAGGTGGGGGCAGTATAGATGCCCGTGTCGAATTTGCTCATAAGTTCGATAAACTCTTTAGAACGTGAGAGTTCTGAAATACTGATGCCCAGTTTTTCAAGTTCCTTATATACAACGGTTTCGTCAATGTCGAGGATGACGCCACCGAGGTCGAAGATGATGTTTTTGATTTTTGCGCTCATTTTTGAGAAAAATTACTGTCTAATTCGCTGCAAAGTTGTAAATTTGCAGCGCAAAAAGCAAGAAAAAAGGCGATTTTTTGCATGTTTGGCTTGCTTTTTTGCGGTCCCATAGCGCAGTTGGTTAGAGCAACTGACTCATAATCAGTAGGTCCTAGGTTCAAGCCCTAGTGGGACCACGACGATACGAAAACAAGGCTGTAGGGCTGTCAGAATATGGCAGCCCTACGCCATAATACAACACTCCTCATCATGGAACCAGAAAACACTTCCAAACCCTTGACCCAATTGGACGAACTCGGTGAATTTGGCCTCATCGACCAGCTGACTACAGACTTTCCCCTGCATAACGAAAGCTCGCTGAAAGGCGTTGGCGACGATGCCGCTGTCATCAATCACGAGGGGTCGCGTACCCTCGTCTCAGTGGATATGCTCATCGAGGGTATCCATTTCGATATGACCTACTGCCCCTTGAAGCATTTAGGCTACAAAGCTGCTGTCAGCAATTTCTCTGATATTTACGCGATGAATGGTACTCCAACGCAGATAGTAGTGGGCTTGGGTGTGTCGAGTCGCTTTACTGTGGAGGCTTTAGACGAGCTGTATGCCGGTATCCGCTTGGCTTGCGAGCGTTATCATGTCGATATGGTGGGTGGCGATACCACGAGCAGCAAGACTGGGCTCGTCATCTCCATTACCGTCATCGGTATGGCGAAGGAGGAGGACATCGTCTACCGCAGCGGTGCGAAAAAGAACGACCTGCTTTGCGTTTCTGGAGACTTGGGTGGCGCATATATTGGCCTGCTGATTTTGGAACGCGAGAAGGTGGAGTTCCTCTCTAATCCCAATATGCAGCCCAAACTGCAAGGATTGGACTACGTGTTGGAACGCCAGTTGAAGCCCGAGGCCCGCAAGGACATCGTGGAGCAACTGAAGAAAATCGGCATCAAGCCCACCTCAATGATTGATATCTCCGATGGTCTGGGCTCCGAGATTCTGCATCTCTGTAAAGAATCGAAGGTAGGTTGCCAGCTCTATGAGGAACGCATCCCTATCGATCCGACAACTGACCGTATGGCTAAAGAGTTCCAGATTGTGCCTTCAGTGGCTGCATTGAGCGGGGGAGAGGACTATGAGTTGCTCTTCACCATTGACCAGAAGGATTACGAGAAGATACAGACCCTTTCAGCTGATGTGACAGTCATCGGTTATATGACGAACGAAGTGGGCGTGGCTGAGATGATTACGCCGGACAATCATGTTATCCCCATCAAAGCCCAAGGCTGGGACCACATGAGAAAAAATGAGTGAAGTCCAAGAAATAGTAAAGTCCAAACTCGCTGCGTTGCCCAACAAGCCTGGCGTATACCGCTATTTCGATAAGAAAGGCGAACTCATTTATGTGGGCAAGGCGAAAAATCTGAAACGCCGCGTCAGCAGTTATTTCAATAAGGAACAAGTCGGTAAGACCCGCGTGTTAGTGAGTAAGATTGCCGACTTAGAATATAGCATCGTTGATTCGGAGTCGGAGGCTTTGCTGCTTGAGAACACGATGATTAAGCAGTACAAGCCGCGATATAACATCATGTTGAAGGATGACAAGACCTACCCTTGGATTTGCATCAAGAAGGAGGCCTTCCCGAGGGTGTTCCTTACAAGAAGAAAGTTGAATGACGGGTCTGAATACTTTGGCCCCTATCCCTCGGTACGTACTGCGCATATCCTGTTGGATCTGTTGGGACAAGTGTATAAGATTCGTTCCTGCCGTACCCCATTGACCGAAGCAGGGGTGGAGAAAGGGAAATACAAGGTCTGTCTCGACTTTCATATCCACAAGTGCAATGCCCCTTGCGAGGGAAGAATCTCGAAAGAGGAGTATAACGCGATGATTGCCGAAATCAGGGAAATCATACGGGGCAACGTGCAAAGTGTTTTGCGTGGACTGAAGGCCCAGATGATGGATTACGCCTCGCGATTGGAGTTTGAGGAGGCGCAGTATGTCAAGGAGAAATACGACCTGTTAGAGAACTACCAAAGCCGCTCAACGGTGGTGAGTTCAACCATCCACAATGTGGAAGTGTTCTCGTACGTCGACGACGGCGAGGCTTTCTATGTCAACTTTATGAAGGTGGTGGATGGTGCCGTGGTGCAGTCGCACAGCTTTGAGATGAAACGCAAACTGGAAGAAACACCTGATGAGTTGCTGCTATTGGCCATTACCGAGTTGCGCCAGCAATTTGACCATCCTGCCAACGAGATTATCGTTCCCATAAAGCTCGACTATGCCCTTGATGAGGTAACGGTGACGGTTCCGCTGCGGGGTGACAAGCAGAAATTGCTCGATCTTTCGCGCCGCAATGCCATGCAATACCGAATTGACTTGGAGAAACAACGCTCCTTAGTCGACCCGGAACGTCACCAGAAACGGGTGCTGAACAGCTTGAAGGAGGCTCTTCAGTTAGAGGTTCTGCCTGAGGTGATAGAGTGTTTCGACAACTCCAACTTCCAAGGCGACTATGCTGTGGCAGGTATGGTGCAGTTTGTGAACGGCAAGCCCAATAAAGCGGGCTATCGGCATTTCAACATCAAGACAGTTGAAGGTCCCGACGACTATGCCTCGATGAAGGAAGTGGTAAGGCGACGCTATTCGCGCCTTATCGAAGAGGGTAAGCCATTGCCCAATCTTATCATCACCGACGGTGGCAAGGGGCAGATGGAGGTGGTTCGCCAAGTGGTTGAGGACGAGTTGCAGGTCAACATCCCCATTGCGGGGCTGGCAAAGGACGATAGGCATCGTACCAACGAGTTGCTGTTTGGCTTCCCGCCCCGTGTGGTAGGACTTAAACCCAATTCAGAGGTGTTCCGACTTTTGGCGCATATTCAGGATGAAGTACATCGCTTCGCCATTACTTTCCACAGGAAGAAGTTCGAGAGAGGCTTCATGCACTCCGAATTGGCGGAGATAAAAGGAGTAGGGAAGAAAACCGCTGAGAAACTTCTCTTGGAACTGAAATCAGTAAAAGGGATTAAAGAGGCTTCGCTGGAGCGACTTGCTGAAATTGTTGGTCCTGCAAAAGCACAAGTTGTATTTGGATATTTCAATACTGAAAAGTAGCTAAAACCGTTTCCACTTCTTCTTTCGTGAAGTCGATGTTGAAAATGTGGCTGGGTTGCAGATAATATAAGGTATGCTCGGCTTGAAAGCGTCTCTCTCCTCCACCTGTGATGTTGAGCATTACGGTATCGTCGGATTTTACAATGTTTTTCGTGACGGCTTGTTGTAACGAAGCTGTAGCTACTGCGGCAGCATGATAGATGTCGATGCCTTCGGTTTCTTCAAGCAGGGCTTTGGCGGCATTTGCCTCATCGTTACTGACGGCGAGGATGTCGCCGTTGCTGTCTTTCAGCGCATCGAAAAGTCCTCCAGCAAGGCCGTAGGGAGGTTTGCGGTTGGAAAGTACAGGAGCGCATATTTCAGCAGCATCTTTACGGGCTTGGTCGGCATCGTAGGGTAGCAAGGCGCGTGAGTCTGCCCGCCAGGCATCATACATAGGCACAAAGGGCCTGTTTTGCGACACAATGAGACGGGCTTTTTGGGAACCAAAGCGTCCGTCGCCAATGAAACGCAGGTTGGCTTCCCATGCAGCGATAGCCCCGGTGCCGCTGCCAACAGCCTGAAAATAAAAGTCAGGTGTGCGACCAATGAAAGTGGTCGCCGACATCATGGTAGTCCCCATACCGTCGCGGCGGGCAATGTTTTTGGCTCCACCTTCGGCAAAGTATCCCTCAAATTCACAGACTACATTGGACAAATTGATGGCATCAAAATAGTCGCTGCCTGAGGCTGTGGTGATGAGTTTCACGCATGGATTCAGGGGCTGGTCGAACCAGAGGGCTTTAATGTTGTCTTGGGGAACGCACAGCAACAGCTTAATGTTGTTATCGGAGCAAACTTTAGCGAAAGCACGGGCCGTGTTGCCTGCTGAAGCAACCACAAGAACCTTGTCTTTCAATTCGTCACTCAGTCGGGCACACACCGAATAGGCTTCCATTTCCTTAAAAGAGCAAGTTGTCATGTGAGCACCGCGTTCAGGCCACCATCCGTTGAAGGTGATGTAAAGGTTGTTCAGTCCCAGATGCTTGGCCAGTCCTTGGCTTTTGTATGTGATAGGTTCCGATGGATTTTGCAACAGAGTCTTGATAGGCAGCCAGTCGGCATAACGATATAGTCCCCATTCCTCTCCTTCTTTCACGTGGAGCTGTTTGCTCTCGTATAAAGGACGCACCAAACTGGGTTTGTCGCACTGTTTGTCGTCAAGGGTCCATCCTTCATCATTGAAGACACGACCTGTAGCAACGGTTTGCAGTTGATATTGTGTTGGAATAAAGTTCATTTTGTCGCTCATTTTCTAAATTTGCGGCAAAGATACGAAAAGGAAAGATACGGATTGTATATATACTTACCCGTTGGCGGAATTAGGGAAAAGGGGGGAATAAGCGAAATAAATGGATAAAA
>CAMYYB010000086.1 GCA_947303335.1 uncultured Bacteroidales bacterium
AAGGCAATGCATAACCATGGATAAACTCGAACTTCAAAAGCTCCGCGAACTCCCCATCGTGGGGGTCGCGGAGCGACTTGGACTCCAAGTTACGCGGCACCTCTGCCTCTGCCCTTTCCACGACGACCATCACGCCAGCCTTTCCTTCAGCGTGCGACGCAACACCTACCGCTGCTTCGTCTGCGGCGCCTCGGGCGGCACCATCGACCTGGCAATGCGGGTGCTCAACCTCGGCTTCCGCGAGGCCTGCCGATGGCTTGCCGATGAATATAATATGATCATCAGCAGCCAGCCATCTACTCCCCTCTCCTGCGGAAGAGGGGCTGGGGGTGAGGTCTCTTCCCTCGCCGGGGGTGAGGTCTTCGACCCAGCCCGCTACGAGCGTTTCTTCCAGCATCCCTGGCTCTCGCCCGAAGCCCGAAGGTTCCTCTTCGAGGAGCGGCTGATTGATGAGCGCGTGGCACGCTGGTGCCGGCTCACCTCATGGCGCGACAAACAGGGCATAGCCTGGCTGCAGATACCTTATTACGACCGCGAAGGTCGGCTGACAGGCATACAAAACCGCAACCTGATGTATGGAGCATCCACTCCCCTCTCCTCGAGGAGAGGGGTCGGGGGTGAGGTCTCCCCCCGTTTCCGTTTCCGCAACGGGTCGGAGTGCGGTATCTACAACCTGCCCGTGCTCAACCGTCTGCGCCCCCACGAGCCGCTCTACATCACCGAGGGCTGCTCCGACTGCTGGGCCATGCTCTCCGCCGGACACAAGGCCGTCGCCATCCCCTCGGCCACCCTGCTCAAGCCCAGGGACGTGGAGCAACTCTCAACTCTAAACTCTCAACTCTCAACTGAATTCCACATGTACCCCGACAGGGACGAGCCCGGAGAAAGGCTCTTCCTGCAATTAAGGGAGGTGTTGCCCAACTTGGTGCATCACCAGCTGCCCACGGGCTGCAAGGACTTCAGCGACTATTACCTGACCATGAAAAGAAAGGAGGACAGCCATGGAAACTGACTTCATCATCCGCGCCTACACCAAGAAGGAGCTGGCCCTGATGTACTTCCCCGACAGTATGCCGCGCACGGCGGTCAACCACCTGATGGCCTGGATTCGCAACTGCAAACAACTCTGGAACGAGCTTCAGGCGACGGGCTATCACGTTAGCAGCAAGGCGTTTACGCCCCGTCAGGTGAAGGCCATCGTGGAGCATTTGGGCGAGCCATAGTTTTTTCCAAAAATAATGTCCCGCTATCGCACGGCATCCTCAGCCATCGCACAAGCACCCGTTGGGGATGCCGTATTTTTGCATCGTCTTTTGAGAGGAACGGCGTTTCTCCGACAGAGAAAAGGCCTATCGCTGGAAGAGAAAAGGCATGTTGCTCAACAAGGGACAACGACCAATCAACCTAATTTTTAACCACAAAACTTAAATGTTATGGGAACTATCCAAATCAAGAAAATCGCTCGCAAGGTGACCATCGGCAGGATGGGACAGGAGCGTCAGAAGGTCGAGAAGACCTACGGTAAAATCATCTATCGCGGCACGCTGCGCCTGACCGACATGGTGGGACACATCATGAAGCACGGCTCAGTCTACACCGAGGACGTGGTCATCGGCGTCATCACCAAGCTGAAGACCTGCATCCAGGAGATGCTGGCCGACGGCTACAAGGTGAAGCTCGACGGCATCGGCACGCTCTACCCTGTGCTGACCTCCGAGGGCGTCGACGACGCGAAGGACTTCAGCGCACAGGAGAACATCACCCGCGTGGGTGTGGCCTTCCTCGCCGACCAAAGCAAGAAGTCCATCTACAAGGCCTCGGCCATGCGCCAGGACACCACGCTGAGCACACAACTCTACAACGAGCTGATGGAAACGGAAGAGGAAAGCAACGGCCCTTCGACAGGCTCAGGGACCGGAACGGGTAACGGCTCAGGAACTGGTTCGGGCAATGGTTCAGGTAACGACGGCCCTTCGACAGGCTCAGGGACCGGAACAGGCTCAGGGACTTTGACTGCTCCCGTCATCAGTGGCACGACGCCTTTCGAGGAGTCGACACAGGTGAGCATCACGGGTCCTGAAGACGCCCGCGTCTACTACACCACCAATGGCAGCACGCCCTCGGCTGAAAGCACGCTCTACACCGAGCCCTTCACCCTGAACGCGACCACGACCGTCAAGGCCATCGCCATCAAGGACGAGAGCAGCAGCTCCGTGACCACCAAGACCTTCACCAAGAGCAATGGAGGCAGCGGAGGCAACGGTGGTGACGGTGGTGACGACCCCTTCGCGGGATAAGTCTAACCGACGCTTCATAGAAGAGGGCTGGCGGCTTCTGCCGTCAGCCCTCTGTCTTTTCCCTCACTTCACATTCCAAAAATTGCACCTTATTTCCCCCAGTAGTGGAACATCTCCAACTCCTTCAGCAGCTGCCTCACGGCGGCTTCAAGCTGTTCGTCCTCACCGGCGGCCAACTTCTCGGGGGTGTTGCGCACCTTGAAGTCAGGTTCCAATTGGGTGTTCTCCAACCAGTTGCCCTGCTCGGTACGGTAGCCTATCACGGGCAGACCGAAATACAGGGACGGGTCTTGCAAGGTCTCCCAAGTCACGCTCGACATGGTACCCGGGACAGGCATACCCACGAGGCTGCCCATCTTCTTGTACTTGTAGACCCAAGGCGTTCCGTGGGCGTTGCTGTAGTTGGCCTCGCCGATAATCATGATGGAAGGCTTGTTGTAACGGCGCGAGGGCATCACGCAGGCCACGCTGTCGTGAATGACCTGCTCCAGATACTTCTCGCCGCTGAAGAGAACCTCAATATCCTCATGCAGGCGACCACCTCCATTGAAACGGGTGTCGATGACAATACCGTCACAGAGGTTGTATTTGCCAAGAATCTGTGAATACACGTCACGGTAGCTGGCATCACCCATGCTCTTGATATGGACATAGCCCAAGCGACCCTTGGAGAGCTTCTCAACGGTCTCCTCGTTGTGTTTCACCCAACGGTTGTAGAGCAAGTCGTTCATCGCTCCGTGGCTGATGGGCTTCACGGTCTCGTCCCAGGTTTGTCCTTTGTAGGACACCGTCACCAGAACGGTCTTTCCGCGCTTGTTGTTGAGCAGGGGATAATAGTCCATGCCCTTGGTAATCGCCACGCCGTCAATCTTCTCGATGATGGCACCGGCTTTCACCTTGGAGCTGTTCTTATCGAAGGGACCGCCTTCCACCACCTCGGCAATCTTCAGGCCGTCGCCCTTATGGTCAAGGTCAAGCAATACGCCAAACTCAGCGGTAGCGTCGCCGTTGAGTGAGGGACGATAGCCCGAGCCTGTATGCGACACATTGAGTTCACCCAAAATCTCACTCAGCATGATGGAGAAGTCATAGTTGTTGTTGATATGTGCCAAGAAAGGCTGATAGGCTTCTTTCATCATGTCCAAATCTACGCCATGATGGTCGGTCATGAAGAAACGCTTGTCGGTCTGCAGGAAAACGTGTTCAAACATATATTCGCGCTCAGCGGCCTTGTCAAGTTGCATCGTGGCATCGTATTTAATCGGCGTTGACTTGCCGCTCTTGTCGACCTTTTGCAGGTTTCCTCCCGAAAGCAGGAAGATGTTGTCGTCCTTTATGGCGAGTTGTGCTCCCCCCTGCCCCATTTTCTTCAAAATCTTCATGGATTTCTCACGCACGTCGAGTTCCCAGAGGTCATAGCCTTTCTCAAACGAGGTCATGAAATAGAGCTTCTCGCCGTCCTTTGACAGAGCCATACCGCTCATATTCGACGACATCGGGGTCAATCGGATGATACGGTCTTGCAGGTGTTCCAAGTCAACTTCAATGGCTTTGGTTTCAGCGGGTTTCTCGTCCTTTTTCTCATCCTTTTTGCCCTTCTTGTCGTTCTTCTCGTCCTTCTTAGGCTCATCTTTTTTGTCATCTTTCTTGCCTTTCTCGGTCTCCTTCAGCAGGGCGTATTCTTCCTTGCTGAGGCGGAAACGGTCGTAGGCATCCTGATTGAGGAAAGCGATGAAGGCATCGTTTTGGCTGCCCCACGAGGCGTGGGAACGCATACCGTATCTATCTGAATTGTAGATAATCGCGTTGCCATCCAACACCCATTGCGGGTCTTCGTCGAAGTAGGCACTCTCGGTAATGTTGTAAATCTTCTTGTCGCCGCTGGCCGACACGATACCCACATCGGAATAGGGGTCGCGCATGTGGGTGATTAAGGTTATGGCAAACCATTTCCCGTCAGGCGACCATTGGTAGGACATGCTGCCATAGTGTTGTGTGCCATCGGTAATCTGACGCACTTCTTTGGAAGCGACATTATAGACCTTCAAGACATTACGGCTCTCGATAAAAGCGATTTCCTTGCCGTCAGGTGAGTATTCGGGATTACTCCGCTCAATGCCGTCATCGGAGAACAAGGGCTGCTCGTCAATCAAGGTGGCATAGGCGAAATTGTAGTCTTCCTTACGCACGATGCTGGCTTGGTAGAGGTTCCAATAGCCGTCGCGCTCAGAGGCATAGACCAAGGTACGACCGTCCTTCGAGAACGAGGGACTGCGCTCAGCCTGAGGCGTATGGGTGATTTGCTTGGTGGTGGCATATTCATCCACGCCTGTGACGAAGACCTCGCCACGCGAAACGAAAGCAATCAGCTTGCCGTCGTTGCTCAGCGCAAAGCTGCCAGCACCCTTGAAGTCCTGCTTGACCAGTTGCTCAGTCTCTTGGTCGTTGACAATCTCAATGTTCAGCTTTTGCGGCTCGCTGCCGATACGTTGCGTGTAAATCTCGCCCATGTAGCCGTAGCACAGCAGGCCGTTGTTGGCCGCCGAAAGGAAACGCACGGGATGGGTCTGGAAATGCGTCACAGGCTCCACCTGTTCAAGATTGCCCGCAGGGGCTTTGTACACATTGAAGCTGCCGCCATTGCGCTCGCTCAGGAAGACCACCTCGTTATAGCCGGGCAGGTATCGCGGGTCGCGGTCCTCGCCGACGTTGGTCGTTAGCATGGTGTGGGTCTTTTTCTTGGCGTTGTAGTATACAACGTCACGAGCCACAGAAGAGGTGTGATGCTTGCGCCAGCTGTTCTCGCTACCCTTGCGGTCGTAGTAGAGGAACGACTTGCCGTCCTTGTCGAATGACATACTGGCCACAGGCACGGCCACTACCTGTTCGGGGCGACCGCCTTCGGTACTCACCTTATATAATTCGGTAATCCAGCCTGCGGCAAACTGCACGTTCTCGGCGGCTTTCTGAATCTGAGCCGTGAAATAGACTTCCTTTCCATCGGGAGAGAAAGCCAGTGGCAGCTCGGAAGCGGAATTGGTGGTAACACGTTGCGGTACACCGCCTTCGGCAGAGACAATATACACATCGAAGTTACCGTTGCGGTCGGTAGCAAAGGCGATTTGCTTACCGTCTGGAGACCACACGGGTGAAGTCTCGTATGAACTGTTAGTGGTCAGCTGCTGGGCTTTGCCGCCCTGGGCATTCACCACATATACGTCGCCTTTGTAGCAAAAGGCAATCTTGTCCCCCTGGGGCGAAATCACGTTCTCGCGCATCCACAGGGGCTGGGCGAAGAGATTGAATGAGGCCATCAATATGGCACAGAGGAAGATTTTTTTCATGGCGTTCCTATATTATCCGTTTATTCTCCCAACAAATGCTTAAACAAGAAATTGTCAATCTTGTTGAACAGGTGCATCCGGCACTCGCCTGCGCCGTATTCGTAGCCACCGTAGATGCCGTGGTTCTTGTTGGGATAAATCATCAGGTCGAACTGCTTGCCGTTCGAAATCATGGCCTTGATGAGCTCCATAGCGTTCTGATAGTGGACATTGTCGTCGCCGCTACCGTGGCAGAGCAGGTAGTTACCTTTGATGAGTTCCGTATTATGTACGGGTGAATTAAGGTCGTAGCCGTCGGGGTTCTCCTGCGGGGTACGCATGAAACGCTCCGTATAGACATTATCGTAATAGCGCCAGTTGGTCACGGGAGCCACAGAGACAGCCGTGCTAATCACATCGGCACCCTTGGTGATACCATTGGCCGCCATGAAGCCGCCGTAGCTCCAGCCGTAGATGCCGATACGCTCTGCATCCACGTAGGGTTGCTTGGCCATATACTTGGCAAGAGTAATCATATCCTCAGTCTCGTACTTGCCGAGTTGCAGGTAGGTCATCTTCTTGAAGACCTCGCCTTGGGCACCGCTGCCTCTATTATTGATGGACACACTGATGATGCCGTGCTGGGCAAGCAGTTGCATCCACCAGAAGTCGCTATCGGCCCAAGCGTTGTTCACGGTCTGATGACCGGGACCGCCATAGACGTAAATCAGCACAGGATATTTCTTGGAAGGGTCGAAGTCGGGAGGCAGAATCTGCCAAGCATCCACGTCAACTTGGGTGCCATCCGGCAGGGTGAAAGCCGGGTCGCTAATCTTCATGAGTTTCTTCTCACCAAGGTTGAAGGTGTTCAGCTTCTCTGCAAACTCATGGTTGTCTTCCAACACGCGCACCAGCTTGCCCTTGTTGGTGTAGAGTTCAAACTGACGCGGCTGGGTGATGGAGCTATTAATATTAATAAGGTAGCTGAAGTCATTGCTGAAACGGGCCGAGTTGGTTCCCTCGCGACCAATCACCTCACGCATCTGGCCTTTCAGGTTGACCGCATAAATCTGGCGGTCGGTGGGTGTGTTCTTGGCAGCTTGGAAATAAACTTCCTTACCGTCAAAACCGTATACCTCAGTCACGTCCCAATTGCCGTCGGTAAGTTGCTTCACCAGGGTACCGTCCAAGAGATAGAGGTAGATATGGTTGTAGCCGTTCTTCTCTGAAGTCATCAGGAAGCTGTTGCCGTCGTCGAGGAAGTGCCAGTTGTCGGTAATGTCGATGTAATACTCGTTAGTCTCGTCGTAAAACACGCGGCTTGCACCCGTCGTGGCGTTGGCTGCCAGAATTTCAAGGTGATTCTGGTGACGGTTGAGACGTTGGATGGCCAGAATGTTGGCATCCTTGGTCCAGGCGATGCGCGGCAGGTAGATGTCGGTCTCCTCTCCCGTGTCCATCTTCACAGTCTTGCCACTCACGAGGTCGTAGACATAGATGCCGACGATGGAGTTATCCTCACCCGCCTTGGGGTACTTGAAGCTGTACCAATCGGGATAGAGACCTTCAAACTCCTCCATCTGGAACTCGCGCACGTTGCTCTCGTCAAACTTCATGAAGGCAATCTTCTTGCTATCAGGCGACCAGTAGAAGCCCTGCGAGAAGCTGAACTCCTCTTCATAGACCCAGTCAGGGGCACCGTTGATGATGTGGTTGTAGAGGCCGTCGTTGGTGAACTGCTTCTCCTCCCCTGTCGTCAGGTCTTTGACAAACAAGTTGTTGTCGCGCATAAAGGCCACCTTGGTCGCATCGGGCGAGAACGTGGCGAGACGCTGCTTGCCGTTATTCGACAATGGCTGCAAGGTCTTGGACTTGAAGTCATATATATAATAGGTGGCGTGATACGAGTGACGATAGATACTCTCCATATCGGTGACGCACAGCATCTTGTCCTCGTTGGCACTCAGCTCATAGTTCTGCAGGGGGATGGGCATATCCTCACCTTCCATCACGAGGTCGGTGATATTGAACAGCGTGTTCGCAAGCTTTCCGGTCTTGTAGTTGTAGATGTTGAGTTGTCCTTTCTCGAAGGAGGCATACGATTTACCGTCTTTCATCGAATTCATGCCGCGTACGCTTTTGGCATAGAACGTGGGGCGCATGTAGAGGTCTTCCAGTTCGAAATTTTTCTTTTCTTGAGCCATTGCCGAAAAAGTTCCCAAAGCAATGAACAAACTGATAAATAAGTATTTAGCTTTCATAACAAATAGATTAGTTGGCACAAAGATAGAATTTTTTCAAAAAAAGGAAGAAAAAAAGTTGGAGGTTTGGAAAAAAGCCGTACTTTTGCAGCCGCAAATCGAGAGATTCAATGCAATTAAATGGGACGGTAGCTCAGTTGGTTTAGAGCGCATGCTTGACAGGCATGAGGTCACAAGTTCGATCCTTGTTCGCCCCACAGAGAAACGCCGATGGCGTTTTTTTTTTCAACGGAGGGACGTTAGCCCAGTTGGTTTAGAGCGCTGCCTTCACACGGCAGAGGTCACTGGTTCGAGTCCAGTACGTCCCACAAAAAGCGAGCAAAATTCATTTGCTCGTTTTTTTTATTTGCGATAATTTGCACAGTTCACACTAATTCTATATCTTTGCCGTTTCAAACACAAAGACAAAACCATAATCAAACAGATATGATGCAAAACAATATCGTACCCCAAGACTTAGCGAAGAAACTCTTTGCAGAGAGCGGTCTGCCCTGCATCGGCAAGGCTGGCATCCGTGAAATCAACAAGTTGGCCCGCGACATGGAAGCCGCCAGTGGCAAGAAATTCATCCACATGGAGATTGGCAACCCCGGTCTGCCTGCTGCCAAGGTGGGTGTTGAAGCCCAGATCAAAGCCCTGCAAGACGGCGTGGCCGCCAACTACCCGCCCATCGACGGCGCTCCTATTTTAAAGAAGGAAGCCTCGCGCTTCATCAAAAACTTCCTGAACCTCGACGTGGATGCTGCCAACTGCATTCCCACCGTCGGCTCCATGCAAGGCGGTTTCGCCTCGTTCATGATTTGCGGTCACACCAACGTCAAGAAGAACACCATGCTCTTCATCGACCCGGGCTTCCCCGTACACAAGTTCCAGAACAAGGTTTTGGGCATCCCGATGGAGCATTTCGACATCTACGAGTACCGTGGCGAGAAACTGCGCGGCAAACTCGAAGAGGTTTTGAGCAAAGGCAACATCCACAGCCTGCTCTACTCCAACCCCAACAACCCGACTTGGGTATGCCTTACCGACGAGGAGCTGCGCATCATCGGCGAACTGGCCAATAAGTATGACGTCATTGTCATGGAAGACCTCGCCTACTTCGGCATGGACTTCCGCAAAGACTACAGCCACCCCGGCGTGGAGCCTTACCAACCCACCGTGGGCAAATACACCGACAACTACATCCTGATGATTTCCAGCTCGAAGGCCTTCAGCTATGCTGGCGAGCGTTGCGCCATTATCGGTATCAGCAACAAGTTAGCCGCCCGTCACTATCCTGACCTGAAAGCTTTCTGCGGACAGGAAGTCTTCCTGCGTGCCGTCCTCTTCGGTGCCCTGCACCCGCTGAGCTCTGGCACCTCACATTCGGCACAATATGCTTTGGCCGCCGTGATGAAGGCCGTCAACGACGGCACATATTGCTACCGCGACGACGTGCTGGAATACGGTCGCAAAGCCGAGCTGATGAAGAAAGCCTTCACCGACAACGGATTCTACATCACCTACGACGAGGACTGTGGTGAGCCTATCGCCGACGGATTCTATTTCACCTTCTGCTATCCCGGCTTCACCGGTGCCGACCTCGTGGAAGAAATGCTCTACTACGGTGTTTCCGGCATCTCGTTAGACACCTGCGGCAGCACCAAGCAAGGCATCCGCGCCTGCTCCTCGCTGATTCAAAGAGAAGAGATTCCCATCCTGGCCGAGCGCCTGAAAGCCTTTGCCTTGGACCATCCAGTGAAGTAAATTGATTTATTTTTGAAAAAAAACACAAAAACGTGCCACGATATGGTAAAATTCCCTAATTTCGTGGCTCATTAAAAACGAACACAACAAACTCTAAAATCTAATCAATATGGCAAAATTCAGAGGAGCCATCGTGGTTGACATTGAGCGTTGCAAAGGCTGCGGCGTATGCATCACAGCCTGCCCGTGCAAAGTCATCGAACTGGCAAAAGAAGTTAACGGAAAAGGTTACAATTACGCCTTCATGGCGAACCCCGAAGCCTGCATAGGCTGCGCGAGCTGCGGCATCACCTGCCCCGACGGCGTCATCAAGGTTTACAAGAAAGCCCTGTAATCAAAACCTATTGTCTAACAAATCAAAAAATCTTACATAATGGGAGAATTAAAACTGATGAAGG
>CAMYYB010000087.1 GCA_947303335.1 uncultured Bacteroidales bacterium
TCCCTTTGGTGATGATTTCGCCCTACGACCGCGACCTTATCAACGAGGGCAGCGACCTGCGGCGCAAGTTTATCGACGGTGTCATCTCGCAGTTCGACCCCATGTATCTCAACGCCCTGCTGAAATACAACCGCGCCCTGTTGCAGCGCAATATGCAGCTGAAGCAGTTTCTTGAACACCGCACCTTCGACCGTGAGCTGCTTCGCTTGTGGGAAGACCAGCTCAGCCAGCATGCCGATGACATTCACAGCAAACGCCGGCTCTTTCTCGAAGACTTCCTGCCCATTTTCCAGCATTACTACGAGATAGTCTCTGGAGGGACCGAGAAAGTCAACGTGGTCTATCAGTCGCGCTTGGACGAGAAACCCTTGGCTGAACTGATTGAGGAAAGCTTGCAGCATGACCGGTATTCCGGCTACACCAACGTGGGCATCCATAAGGACGATTTGGAGTTCACCCTCGACGGGCATCCCTTGAAGCGTTTCGGCTCGCAGGGGCAGCAGAAGTCGTTTGTGGTGTCCATCCGCTTGGCGCAGTTCGAGTTCAACTACCAGAAGATAGGCTACAAGCCCATCCTGCTGTTGGACGACATCTTCGACAAACTTGACGACCAGCGGGTCATGAAGCTGGTGCGCTTGGTGGGCGACGACCATTTCGGCCAGGTGTTCATCACCGACACGCAGCGCCACAGGATTGAGCAGCTGTTTGAAAACTCCGACATCGACCATAAGATATTCGAGGTGGAGCAAGGACGTGTTAAAGACTTGGGAGGCGGCGATGGTGTACTTTGACGTGAAAACGGTGGGCGAACTCATCAAAGAGTTTTATGAGCAGCACAAGGGGCCGGGCTATATCGATGAGCTACAGGTCATCAACTCGTGGAAACAAGTGGTGGGGCCGTTTATCGCCACCCACACCATCGACCTTTCCGTCCGCAATCATGCGCTTTTTGTCCGTGTCGACAGCGACGCCCTGCGCAATGAGCTAAGCTATTCCAAGTCGTTGCTGATAAAAAGTCTGAACGACACGGTGGGAAAGGAAATCATCACCGAGATGGTGCTGAGCTGAAGGTTGAGGGGCTTTGCCAGCTATTATTTTTTTGATTGTTAATGCATATTTCTATGATAAAAGAGCGTACTATAGAATCTACTACTGCCTATATGTTGGGCTAAGAAGAAGCACGATGACTTCGGGGTGGGCACTTGCAGTGTCTACGGCAATAATATTTGCGATTCTATTGTGTTGGAACATTGTCGCTTTAGCATGCGTTCTAACTCTTATCTCTCATTATCAATTCTTGCGTCTTCCATTAATTGTTTTAGGCCATGCCTCATAAATGATGAAAGCAAGGGGACAGAAAGGAATGAATGGTGGTGTTTCGATCAGTGTATCCGAAGTCTGCGTAACAGAAAAATGTTGCATTGTCAGTGAAAATGACTATTTTTGCGGTTTGAAAACTCATTATAAAAGCGAATAATCATGACAAAGAAAGAAGAAGCTATAAAAGCCGAGGAGATGAAGGCCTTGTATTTGGAATTGATTTCCATCATGCTGAAAAGGGCTGGGCTGAAAGAGGAAGACATCTATCGTACTGCCATGAAATCGTGGGCATCTAAGAACCTTGACCTGCTGACCCCGACCGAGATGAAGAAATACCAAGCTGTTATCATGCCATGATGGATAGCAACCGGATCTTTGTCACCAACAATATCAAGGATTACTCAGGTTTTTTCTTGCTCAACGTACTGAGGCCCTCTCAAATCAGGCAGATTAACCAATGAGTGAATTTGTCACCCAAAACAACCAAGGAGGCACGATGTCATCCCGTCGGCAGCAGCGGCAACAGCCGTCCTGCTCTCCGGCGGGATGACTGTTTATGTCGTGGCAGGAATGCAGCTCATCTTCTGGTAAGAATGCAGGTCGTGTTGTCGTTGGTTTATTGGTCTGCAAGCTTAACTTACATACCACCAATTCTACTGAGAAGCCACCTGCAACGCTACGAGAAGCCAGCAGCAACCCTACGGAGAAACGACTTGAAGATCTACTGCAAGAGGATTTTGGTTACGGTCGTTTTTCTCACTCATCAGGATGACTTGACGAACTCATCGGGATGACTTGACAAACTCATCGGGATGACTTGATAAACTCATCGGGATGACTTGATAAACTCATCGGGATGAGTTGAAAATCGACACCGTAGCATCAGCATCGTTTTCACCCTTTCACCTTTCGCAAACTCCTAAAAAACTTGTCAGCGTAAGATGCATAGTTTATTTTTGCAGGCGAAATGAACCAACTAAACAAGAATACAATGAAAAAGATTTTTCTCACACTAATGGCCTTGTTGTTGGGCCACATCATGGTGGCACAGACCGAGAGTTGCCTCATTGTCAAAGAGTACGGTCCCAACTCGTGGACTGCCTATACAGGGGGACGGTATTACGTCGACATGAACGACGACGGGGTGTACGATTTCGACTATGAAGTTGGCGTAAGCCACACCATGAACATATATATTGATCTAATGGCAAAAGAGGGGGCTTGCTTCCATAAGATAGACATTCCCGGGTTCGAATACAACTACCCCGACGACTTCAACACGTTCACGGATTTTGACACGCCGTTTAACGACAGCGCGTTGATATGGGAAACCGATTTCTACGGCCCAAGGATTTTCAGTGAGAAGAACCGGGTCGGTCATTACCGTCTGGACACATTGGTATACAAATCGGGGATAAGGAACGGTCGGGAAGGCGAGTATTACTACGGATGGATGGAGGCGTATGCAGTGGTTAGCTATAACTACGACACGGTGTATTTCAACCTGGCCAGGACCTGTTACTGCACAATCCCCAACTATCCGCTAAAATGGGGACAGACATCCCTGGACACAGGCGTCGATGAGATTGGCGGCTCTGAGTTCGCCACGCTCTATCCCAACCCCGCCGATGGAATCGTCACCGTCACGGGCAAGGCCCTCGGGCAGGCCGAAGTCTTCAACACCCTCGGACAATGCATCCTCACTGTCACAAGCGAAGGCGACGAACTGCTCATCGACATGAAAGGACTTCCCGCAGGCATCTACATCGTCACCGTCACCGACGCCGAAGGGCACAAGTGCGTGAAGAAGGTGGTGAAGGAATAGCTTGCTTTCTGATTTCAGAACGCATTCAGCAAAAAACTAATTGGATCGCTTTTTCATGTCGCGTTGTTTCAACCACGACCGAAGATCATTGCTTGTCAGCCCAAGGTTGCGAAGGTTGTTTCTGATAATAAACTCTGGAATCGGGTCAATATGCGTCTGAAAAACCACAGGACGCAATATCCCAGTTTTCGACCATTTTTCATGACCGGTATTGCCTGACTCAACCTGTGTGCATCCTTTGTCGGTAAGGAAAAGTCGAAAGTCTGCGATGCTGATGTTGCTAATCCTATAGGTGTTCATGACGGCATGACACAGGTCTTGTTCACGTTCGTTTTCTTGTATGACCTCATAACGAGTTTACGAAGTTGTTCGTTCATGCCGAGCATATCCGACAATTCGGGCTCATTGCCTTTAGCCTTTCCCATCTTCCACCCGTGCATGGCAAGGTCGGCGCGAAGGGTACCGTTGCGAAGTTGCTCGTTGAGATAATCGGCAAGCATATAGTCGAAATCGGATTGGGCACTTTCTTCTGTCAAGTCATAACCTGACAGGTCGAGCGACGGGCAATAGGCAATATAGGTGTCACCTTCCTTGAAAACAAATAGCGAAACGCTGATTTCGACACCTCCGTTTTTGAAACTGATGTAGTTGATATTCGTCATAAACTTGTTTTGTGCCGCAAAAATAGTCAAAATTCATTTTCCCAGAGCCTTTTTCTTAGAATTCATATACTAATTTGTCTCATCAACGTCACTCACTCTCCCCGGCGGCAAATCCCTTTGAAATCACAATTCCGGCAAAGTTTGTCGTCTTCGGTTTGGGCGAAGACTGTCTCGGTGTCGAATAGCTCTTCCACGACGGCTTTCAGCATGGCCTCCATGTCGGCAACAAAGGTGTTATCGCTCAGGAATGGAACGGCGTTGTCGCCCTTGCGGGGCGTGGCTTGGCCCAGGCCAAACTCGATGGTGTTGCTGTAGCGTAGCCCGTGGATGGCGGCAGTCACCTGAGCGGGGGCTATGTCGGGGTTCTCTTTGAGATACATGTATTTGTACAACAGCAGCTGCAAAGCCTTTTCAGGCAGGCGTTTCAGGAAGTCCAAGTCGGTCTCGTCCGCTTGCCTGGCGGGTATCTTCAGGTCTGCGGTCTCCACATGTCCTGTCTTGTAGTCGATGACCCGCGTGCTGCCTCCTGTGCGGTCGATGCGGTCGGCGCGGCCCGAGATGAGGCATCTCTCGTATGGGGCTGGCAGATGGGCCTCCAACCTGCTTTCGGTTTTCAGGATGCTCAGGTCGGAGTGTTTCAGTGCTTGCGAGGTGTAACGCAAATAGCCTTCCAACTGCTTCCGTATGTTAATCTTGTTGAGGTAGTTGAATCCGACATCGGGGAATCCGCTGGGCAGGTTTTGCTCCACCGATTGGGCGAGCCGGGTCTCCCATTGGGGCAGGATGGCCTGGTCAAACAGCGTCTTGTCAATGACTTGCAGCTTCCCGTCCTTGGGGAGGTAGGGCTTGAAAAGCAGCTCCAGCGTGTCGTGCGTGATGGAACCCACCACATTGGCTCCGACTTCTTCCTCAAGGCTGTTGTCTTCAATCTGTTCGATATACTTCAGGTAGTATTTCAGAGGGCAGCCTAAATAGGTGGAGAGTCCTGAGGGGGACAGTCCCTTCTCTTGGTTTTCAAGGAGGTAGTGCAGCCGCGCCACGACCTTGTCGGTTTTCGTGGCGTAGAGGGGACTCGTCTTCGATGTGGGTGGGGTGGGACTGTGAAAGGCCTCTTCGCTCACTTGGATGTTGTCGTGCTTGGCTAACTCGTACTTGATTTGCTGGATATACCGGCTGGCCTCGCCGCCTGAGAGTTCGCCCAGATTATTATAATAAAGGTAGATGTCTTTCCCGTTTTGGAGCAGGCGGTAGAAATGGTAGGCGAAGACGGCCTGCTTCTCCAAGTATCCCGGCAGCCCGCATTCTTTCTTGATGTAATAGGGGATGAAGCTGCCCTGCGATTTGTCGGTGGGCAGGATGCCTTCGTTGACGCTGAGGACATGCAGTCGCTCGAAGTCGATGTTGCGGGTCTCCAACAAGCCCATGATTTGCAGGCCTGTGGTGCTGCTGCTGTTGAGTTTGATGGTGCTGTTGCTGCTGATGAGCTTGAACAGGATTTCGAGGTCTTTGAGGGTATGCACGTAGCCGGAATGCTGCTCCACTACCAAATGGATGCGGTTGATGTTTTGTCCTACGGCACTCACCTGCTGGAGCAAGAAGAGCAGCCGGTCTTTGTCGTCACGCGAGAGGACCTTGTTGGCGATGAATTGCAGCAGCTGGCGCAAGGACTGGAGGAAGCCGATGGGCGAGGCCTCTTGCGGTTCGTCAAGTAGCAGCCGGAGCAAGGTCTTCAGGTCTTCTGAATCGCCGATGGTTTCGATGTCTTGGGGTTCAAAGATGAACTTACCGCTGTTGACGGCCTCGATTTTCCATTGTTCAAAGGCAGAGAGCTCGCTTGGAGTGAAGATGATTCTTACCAAGTCGCTGTCCATCAGCTGCAATATGGGCCAGAGATACCAGCCTTCCACGGTGCGTTCCACTCCCTTTTCGGTGATTTTGCGGATCAATTTGTTGCGGTGGTGTAACTCAAAGTATTTGGCGACCAGCTGGTTGACGGGCGTTTTCTTGACGGGATAGCCCATTGAGACCTTGAAGCTTGGGTAAGTCTCTGTGTCGGGGATGCTGTTGAGGATGGGGATGAGCAGGTTTTCGTCGGCGAGGATGACAGCGGTGTCATCCTCCGTGTTGCCCTGCAAGTTGGATTGCAGGGCTTTGGCTTGCATGACGTTGCCGCTGGCGCTGATGATGTGGATGTGTTTCTCCTGTTGGCGCAGTAGGTCGGTGACGCTGTCCTTCATCCAGTCGGGATGCTTGGCCTGATAACGTCGGGCGAAGAGTCCGGCTTCGTTGTTCTCGTCGTCGATGTAATAGCTGTCGTAGTCAAAGACGACCTCCGCCTTGCCTGCTTTTGTCAGCTTGTCGATGACGCGTTCCTCAGTGGTGGTCAGGGCGTTGAAGCCGGCGAAGATGACATGGCGGTTGCCGACCCTTGCCGAGAGCTCCTCGTCGGAGAGATGGGCTAACTGTCGTGTAATCATGCCGTAATAGCCTTGCCCCTTGGCGAGAAGCCTGTCGCGAAGACGCAGATAGTAGTCGTAGAGCGAGGTGAAAAACTGGAGGTATTTCAACTCTTTCTCCATGCTTTTGGCCTCGTCGAAATTCCAAATCTCGAGTTTTTTGTTCTCCACGACGTAGTTGAACACGTGATGCGCGTCGATGTCGTATTGGTCGATTTCATCGAAATCCTTGGCCATCTGTGCGGCTTGGCTGCCGAA
The DNA here is from genome assembly GCA_947303335.1 of uncultured Bacteroidales bacterium. Taxonomy (GTDB): domain Bacteria; phylum Bacteroidota; class Bacteroidia; order Bacteroidales; family F082; genus Limimorpha. The sequence continues at coordinate 6,522 of CAMYYB010000087.1, forward strand.
GACTGACAGTTCGCTGTTTTGCTCCTTGTGCAGTTCGGCATCGATGTCGATGAGTTCGAAAAGCAGGTTGATGTTGTCGACGAGGGTGACCTTGCTCCATTGGGTGACAGCTTCTTCGATGGAGAGCATCTGTGGCAGCCAGATAGTTTGCTGTACGCTGTGCTTCAGGGTGTTGCGGAGATAGAAAGCGGCGCGTTTGTTGGGAAACACCACGGTGAGCTCCTGACGGGTGAGGTCGTAGTGCGACAGGATATGTTCGGCGATGCGCTGTATGAAGGTGGTGCGAGTCATGGGCGTTGTGTTTTCAGGAAGGTTTCAGCCGCTTTCAGTTGTTCGGGCTTGCCCAAGTCGAACCAATAGTCAGGCTTAATGGGCTTGGAGACAATGCGGTTTTGTTTGGCCAGATGAAGGTATAAGTCGATGACACTTTGGCGTTTGACTTCAAACTTTGTGAACAGGTCGCTGCGGAAGAAGTGCAGCCCACAGAAGGCCATTTCTTTATAGTTAGGATAAGATAAGTTCACCCATTTATACTGTCCATCCGCCTTATTCATCCAGCCAATCAGTTGGTTCCCAGAATCAAACAACAGCTTCCTGTTCGTCTCCCTGTCTTGCGTCAGCAGCCAGGCATCATCGCCTGAATCCAGAAACTGTTGACCCAAGGTTTTGAAGTCCACATTGCTGACAATGTCGACGTTATGGATGAGAACGGCTTTCGAGTCTTTGAAGAGGGGAGAAGCTTTGATGATGCCGCCGCCTGTGTCCATCAGCAGGTCGCGCTCGTCGGAGATTTCGATTTCAGCATCAAAATGATGACTGTTTACGAAGTCGATGATTTGCTCACCGAAGTGGTGCACGTTGATGACGATATGATGGAAGCCGTTTTCTGTCAGGTCATCGATGCAATGCTGTAGCAGGGGCTTGCCGTTAAGCTCCACCAAAGCCTTGGGTCTGTCGTGCGTCAGGGATTGCAGGCGTGTGCCCAATCCGGCAGCCAGTATCATCGCGGTGAGGTCGTGCTTCATGCGTTGTGCTCCTCCTTGATTTTGCGTTCGATATGGTTCAGCATTATGTGGATGTCGGGATATTCCTTTTTCAACCATTCGTAAATCGTTTGGGCGAAGAAGACGGAGCGGTGCTGACCGCCTGTGCAGCCGAAGGAGACCATCAGGTTGCTGAAATGTCGTTCTTGATAATTGTCGACGCTTTGTTTCACGATGTGCTTCACGTGGTCAAGGAACTCGTGGACGGGTGGTTTGGCCATGAGGTAATCGATGACCTCCCAGTCGCGTCCGGTCTTGGTCTTGAACTCAGGCTCGCGTCCGGGATTGGGCAAAGCCCTGCAGTCGAAGACGAAGCCGCCGCCGTTGCCGCTGAAGTCGTTGGGATAGCCTTTTCGGAACGAAAAACTGTTGACGGTGACGGTCAACTTGCCCGTTGGCGGCTGAATGATGGTCAGGTAGCGTTGCTCAATCTTACTGAATTGTTCGATGACATGCTGCAACTCGGGATAGTCGTTCAAAGGCTGGGCTTGTGCCAAGGCTTGGATTTCCTTTAGTGCGTAGGGGATGCTCTCGATGAAGTGGGATTTCTTCTGTATCAAGCCTCTGAAGCCGTAGGCGCCCAGCACCTGTAGCAGTCTGAGATAGACGAAGTAAGGCTGGAAGGTATCGAACTTCACATCTTCAGGATTGACGTATTGCGACAGCTCCACCTTATAATATTGTACCAGTTCGTCACGGACGGCCTGCGGGATTTGTGCTTTCACCTGATAGAGCAGCGAGACCACATCATAGTTCAGTGGGCCTTTCCTCCCGCCTTGGAAGTCGATGAAGTACAATTCACCATCTTTTACCATGATGTTGCGTGACTGGAAATCACGGTACATGAAGAAGTCGCAAGGCGCCTGACTGACGAAATCGGCAAAGGCTTCAAAGTCCTTGCCCAAGCGCGTCTCGTTGAACTCGATTTCCTCGTGCGGCTTGAGGAAATAGTATTTGAAATAGTTCAAGTCATCAAGGATAGCCTGCCTGTCGAAACTGGGGGTAGGGTAGGCCTTGCTGTAGTCCAGCCCTCGGTGACCCAAAACTTGCAGTCTGACCAAATGCTTTAGGGCTTGTTTGTAGAGCTGGATGATATTCTCGCCAAATTCGCCAGCTATCAACGATTTCTGCACATGCGCAAACAGGTTGTCGTCCCCGAAGTCGCTTTGCAGATAGCAGGTCTTTTCCTCATTGACGGCATAGACCTCTGGAACATTGAGCCCCAGTTCATGAAAATGTTTACTGAAGGTCAAGAACGCCTCGTTTTCCTCCGTGTTTTCGCTATAAGTGCCCATCAGGCTGCGCTGTTCGGTAACGATTCTGTAATACTTCCTTGCTGAGCCTGAGGCCGCAATAGGCAGGATTTCGATGGGTGTTTCGCCTAAGGAATGGGTTAGTTCTGCTAGTATGTTTTGAATATCAGTGGGTTGCATATTTAGTGTCGCTTTTTGAGTTGCAAGGCAAAGTTATAAAAAACATAAAACCAATCGAATTTGAAAATTAATTACTTTTGCAAACAGATTTGAATATGGCGAAAGAGATGGATATAAGGAACGGAGACATCGTTTTGTCGGAGGCGATGGAGATTTTGCACGGGCTTGTGCAAAGACTATTGAAGTTGCAATATTCATTCTGTTGCAGCCCTTCAGGCTGCTTGCCTTCCCGCGTGGCCGTCAATTCCCAAGGCGCTGCCATTGGGGAATATCTGTTGCGGCACTCCGTGCCTTCATGTGGCGCAATCTGGAGCCTGCAAGGCTCAGTCAGATATACCCTGCGGCATGGTCGTGGGATTGCTCCCGCCAATGCCTTATCCATGAGCCTGCAAGGCTCAGCCAGATATTCCCTGCGGCATAGCCGTAGGATTCTTCCCACCTACGCTTCATCCATGAGCCTGCAAGGCTCAGCCAGATATTCCCTGCGGCACGGCCGTGGGATTGCTCCCGCCAATGCCTTATCCATGAGCCTGCAAGGCTCAGCCAGATATTCCCTGCGGCATGTCCGTGGGATTGTTCCCGCCAATGCCTTATCTATGAGCCTGCAAGGCTCAGCCAGATATTCCCTGCGGCATAGACGTAGGATTGCTCCCACCGACGCTTCATCCATGAGCCTGCAAGGCTCAGCCAGATATTCCCCGTGGCATAGCCGTAGGATTCTTCCCACCTACGCTTCATCCATGAGCCTGCAAGGCTCAGCCAGATATTCCCTGCGGCACGGCCGTGGGATTGCTCCCGC
>CAMYYB010000088.1 GCA_947303335.1 uncultured Bacteroidales bacterium
TTACGATAGAGGGTGTTGAGGCTGAGGAGGTTTGGGTTTATAATGCTTTGGGGCATCTGGTGAAGAGGGTGCGGAACTCTAATGAGGTGAGCTTGGAGGGATTGGTGCAGGGCGTTTATTTGGTGAGGATTAGGGATAAGGAAGGGGGAAGCTTTATGGAGAAATTGGCGGTGAAGAGATAGGATTTTCGTGCTATCGTTATACGTGCTAACGTGCTAACGACGGACTCCCCCGCCGCTGCGCGGCACCCCCTCTGAGAGGGGGACAAGGACAGATGAGACTAATAAAACCAATAGAATAATGAAAGCAACAAGAATTACAGCCCTGCTTGCGCTCCTGATGATTGCGGGAGGGGTGAAGATGCAGGCACAGGAGATCTCCTCTATTCCGGCAGAGCAGAAAGCATACGAACTTTCCGTGTTGTGGAAGGAAATGTCGTATAACTTTGGGAATATCGACAACTGCCCTGGGCTGGACATTGACAGCCTTTACAGGGCGTTTCTCCCCAAGGTAACGGAAACCAAGGATGACTTTGAATATTGGAAAACGCTTCAGCGGTTCATGGCCTGCTTCAACAATGGCCACACCAAGATTTTTGGTGCGCCGGACCATCTGGTGAAGCATCTCGCCTATCCCTTGCTGGCCACCGCTTATCATGACGGCAATGTCATCATCGAGAATTTTGGCACCCGAATGGCGGACTCGCTACATGTTGGAGACACGATAGTGACCATCAATGGAATGGCTGCTTTGGATTATCTCAGGGAGTATCATATTCCATACGTCACTTGCTCCAACGAAGCATACAAGATGCACGAAGCCATGTTTTACTTCAGCAACCTCAACTGCTGTTTGATGAAGAGTGACGAGAAAATCCGCTTGGGCATCAAAGACCAGGACAAAGTGCGCGAGGTGAATGTGTATGCCGACTATTATCTTGACCCGGAAAAACGCGGACTTAACGATTCGTTTTACACGGGCGGCAATTACTGGAGGACGGTGAACAGCTTTGTTGCTGACACGACAAACAGCTTCGCATACCTCGCCTTGACGAGCTGCAACGAGAGCTTCTCCCAAGAGTTCCTTAATCATTATGAGGAGATACAAAAGGCTGACAACCTCATTATTAACATATCGTACAACATGGGCGGTTACAGCTCGTTCTGCGACACCGTCCTTGGCTATCTGGTGGATAACGACACCATTTTCAGATACCCGACGCTGAACCGTGTGAGCAATGCAAGCGCAATGGCTTCCTCTTATTTCATTCCCGAAGAAAGGAAAGAAACGGAGATAGACATTTCGAAGAATCAGGAGTATTACCTGAACTACACCTTTGAAAACGTGAATTACCAGGAGCCAGGTTGGGCCAAGTTTGTGAATCCCGTTCCGGCATCGCAACGCTATCACGGCAACATTTATGTGCTGATGGGACATGAAACGGTGTCGGCTGCCGAGTACTTCGCCATCATGCTGTCGCAAAACAAGCAGGTAGTGTTTTTAGGAGAGAAAACGGCTGGAGCCAATGCGCAACCTTATTATTTCACATTGCCATCGGGCATCAAGGCAATGATTAACATCGGCAAGTGCTATGATTTCGACAATCGAGATGCTTCAAGCGGTTTTTCACCCGACTACGAGTTGGATTTGTATGAGTTGTGGCAAACCAAGTCGCGGAAGAAAGTGCTAGCAAAACTGGAAAGCATAATTAATGCTGCCAAAATACGATAATTGGACAAATAATCCATTCTCTATCTTAAAAATTTTCGTATCTTTGCCGACTTGTATATCTCATTCCAAAGAAATGAAAAAAGCTACTTTTACCTTATTGTTGTTTGTCGCCACCCTTTTCGCGCAGGCCGAAACCATCGAACATATTTATCATTTCAACCAGCCTGTCGTCAGTACGCGAGGCGAATACCAGCAGATTGGTTTTCAAGACTGTCTGCCCAACGGCATCATTGGCGAGCCCACCCTTCCTTGGCAAAGCGTCAGCCTGATGTTGCCCCAAGGGGACGAAGCGGTCTCCATCCAAGTGGAGTTCTTTGATTTTGTGGAAATGGACAGCAACTTCAACCTTTATCCTGCCCAAAAGCCCCGTCCTATTTCAAGCGACGAGGTGATTCCTTTTGCCAAAAACGAAAGCCTGTATCGCTCCAACGAGGTCTATCCCTCAAGGAATTATAGTGATGTACAAACGCAATACCTCAACGGTGTGGCTTTTGCCTTCAGTGGTTTCACTCCTTTACAATATGTTCCCGCCACAGGTAAGGTCAGCTATGCACAAACGGTGAAGGTCACAATAGAGACTACCGCAAGTCGCGACGACCACAGCCGTAAACTCTGGATTACGCCAGAAAATGAAGCCTCTATTCTGCGCCTCGCACAGAATCCCATGGTATTGTTGACCTACAACAAGCGTGGCCGCGAAATCGGCGGTTACGATATGTTAGTCATCACTTCCGAAGAATGGATTCCGCGTTTCGGTGAATACATCGCCCTCTACAACGATAAGGGCATCCGCACTCGCATAGTGGCTTTGGAGGAAATTTATTCTACTATGGAGGGGAGCGATAACCAGGAGCAAATCCGCAACTACATCATTCAGGAATATGAAACCAACGGCATACAGATGGTGAGTCTGGGTGGCGACGTGAGCATCGTCCCCTATCGTAGCCTCTACTGCTGGGCGCAAGAAGGCGAAGAAGACCAACTGCCTGCCGATATGTACTACGCCTGCTTGGACGGCAACTTGAACGACGACGGCGACGACCGCTGGGGCGAAGTCGGCGAGGATGACCTGCTGCCCGAGCTGGGTATAGGCCGTCTTCCCTTCAACAACGAGACACAGTTTGACATCATCATGCACAAGACCTTCAGCTACCTCCAAAGCCCCGTCTTGGGCGAGTTCACCTCCCCCATCTTCGGTGCAGAACATCTGGGCGATGGCTACTATGGCAGCGAAGATATGGAACGCCTTATCGGCGAGAACAACGACTTCGAATACACTACCATCGGTTATCCGGAAAACTACAACTTCAAACGGTATTACGCCACTCCTCAGAAAGACTTCAGAGGAGGTGAGTTCCGCGACCTGATTGGAACAGGCGGTCAATACGTACACCATGTGGGTCATGCCAACGATGACTTTGTGGCTGGCTGGTACGGCAGCAGTATGGGCAACAACTTCTTCGCACACAACAACGGCATCAACCACAACTACATGATCTTCCACTCGCACGGCTGCATCTGCGGCAACTTCCCCATCGGTTGCGTTTTGGAGAAGATGGTCACCATCGAGACCGGTTTCGTGGTAACGGTAGGCAACTCCCGCTACGGATGGTATATGCCTTGGGGCGACGGGATGGCTGCCCATATCCACCGCGAGTTGCTGGATGCCTATTGCAACGACCATATCGCCACCTTGGGAATGGCCGTGCGCGAAGCCAAGATTGCCTCTGCCCCTTGGGTCGCCATTCCCTTCGAGAAGGAAGACCCTGAGAACGGATGCCTGAGATGGAACATTTACTGCCTCAACATATTAGGAGATGCAGGTTTGTATCCCTGGTTCGAGGAACCTTTCACGCCCAATGTGGTTTATGAGCAAGGCTTGATGGTCGGAGCAACCTCTACCACCGTCCATGTGAGCCATTTCGATGCACCCTTGGACAATTTCTGTGTCAGCCTGTATGATGGTGAAACCCTGCTGGCTCGTGGCATTACTGATGAGAACGGCGATGTTGAGCTGGATTTCGAGGCGCCGCTGGAGATAATTGGCACGATGCAACTCATCGTCACAGGACAGAGTGCCTGGCCGCAAATCATTGACGTGACGGGATTTGATAGTGGGCAACCTTACGTCTACGGCACCCTCCTTGACATCGATGAAGAGGCTATGTACGGCATCTATCATAAGGTTTACGGCGAACTTTATAATATAGGTGACGCGACTGCATATCAGGTTCATGCTGCCGTCACTACAGATTGTGAATACATCACTTCGTATGTCGGTAGCTTCACCATTGATGAGTTTGATCCGAACAGCACACAACAGTTCGACCACATCGGCGAGATTGAATATGCTGACAACATTCCCGACAACACCGTTTTCACCCTTGAGCTTACGACCTACGTAGGGGAAACAACGCACACTACCCGAAAGAACTATATCGCCAAGGCTCCCAACCTGCAATTTGCTGACATCGAGGTGGATGATAGCCAAGGTGACCAAAACGGCTTCATCGACCAAGGCGAACACATCACCTTGAAGATTCACGGCAAGAACATCGGTCACGCCCTCGCACCCGACACTTATCTGACTGCCTCTTGTGCCGACGACCGCATTCAACTCTTGAGCAATACCATAGAAATCGGTGATGTCGATACCGATGGAAACTTTACAGCAGAATTGAGCCTCACAAGCGATGCTGACATTCTGGGCGGTACCATCTTCCATATCAACCTCGAGTTGCACACGGGAAGTTATGTCACACCTTACGATTACAGTTTCTCCATCGGCATTGCCCTCGAGACTTTCGAAAGCGGCGACTTCAGCTTCGTGGAATGGGAACACGCCGGCGACCAGCATTGGTTCATCACCGACGAAGAGGCCCATAGCGGTACTTATAGTGCCCGTTCAGGTGAGATTGACAACGATGAAGCTTCCTATCTGTATATCTATGCCGACATCCTTCACGATGGCGAAATCAGTTTCTGGTTCAAAACCTCAACAGAAAGCCGCAAGGACTTGTTCGCCTTCTTCATGGACGGCCAGAAAAAAGACTGGTGGTCGGGCGAAAACGAATGGACCTTCGTGAGTTACGACTTTGAAGCGGGCAGCCATGTGTTCCAATGGATCTACGACAAGAACCACAACGGACAAAGTGGTAGCGACTGCGCTTGGATTGACGATATCACCTTCCCGCGCACCTGCATTGTCACCCATGTGGAAGAAGGAGTGATGCAACGGGAGAATGCCATTTATCCTAACCCCACTTCAGGCAACTTTACCATCACGCTTGCAGAAGAAAGCAATATCGACATCTACAATGTATTAGGCCAAAATATGATGCACCTCAACAAAGTGTCAGGTGTGCAACAAATCAGTCTGCCTGATGCACCCAAAGGTCTGTATCTCGTTCAAATCCAAAACGGGAAGGTATTGGAGACAAAGAAACTGATTGTGGAGTAAACGGTATATCCGTGTTCAGAGGTTGAGCTTCAGCTGAATCTCTTCCACCTGCCTTTTCAGTTCCTGCACCGTTTGGACGAGTTGTTCCTCGCGGAAGCGGTTCTCGCGCCGGTCTGGCATCTCGGCGCTGATGTAATGCACAAATTTCCACACCTCTTTAATATCAGCTACCGATAAATCGTAAGGCTCATACAGCGGATTGAGTGAATTCATTCTGAGTTTGCCCTCTTGCTCAATTTTATTGTCCACAATCTTAAAGACGATACCGTCGTCTTGGGTGAGGACGATATAGGGTTGCCCGCTACGGATATAAGTCCAGTCGAGCACATATTCACCCGTGACGTAAGAGCCATCGGGGATGGGCAGCATCGAGTCGCCGCTGATTTGAAATGTGCGGTACTTGCGGTCGCGCGAGAGGAAAGGCATCGTAAAGGTCGGAAGCACCTTGATGTATTCAGGGTCGGCAAAGCCTGTGGCGTAACCCGCTTTGGCTTTCTCAGTGACCAGCTCGATGTTCTCGTTGTTGTCATTATTGACAGTAGTAGCCAACACGCGCAGATTGCTTCCTTTCAGATGCACGTCGTAGCCACGTTCCAGTTGCGAGAGTTGGCTGAGACTGATGCCGCTCAGGTCGACCTTCACCAAAGTATCAATAGCAATGCCGAAATATTTGGAGAATGCCACCAAAGCCTCAAGGTTGGGTTCGGAGACACCATTTTCGTAGCCACTCAGCGTGGAGCGCTTCATATTCAGCGCAAAAGCGATGTCGTCTTGTGTGCGGTGGCGGTGCTTGCGGAGGAATTTTATGTTGCTGTTGAAGTACATGATATTGTGGGATTTAAGATTTAACTACGAATTTCACGAATGTTACAAATTTACACGAAAAGAATTTGGCAGCATACGCTGCGAATTTTTACGAATTCCAGATTCGTACACATTCGCAACGAAGTTGCAAAATTCTCGTATAAGTATTCGTTCAATTCGTGTAATTCGTAGTTTCATTTCTGATTTCAATTTTTTTCTTTTTTGTATCGTATTCCAAATAAAATGATTAGATTTACGGCGCGAAGTTTGATTAAAAACTCGTCAAAAGTACAACTTTTTTGGAATATGCAAGGAAAAACTATCAAAAAAAGAGAAAAATAACGGTTATTGAACTTGTCGAAGTATGGAAAGAACGATTTTGCATCTGGATTTGGACACCTTTTTCGTGTCGGTGGAGCGACTGATAAACCCTTCTTTGGACGATAAACCTGTCATCGTGGGTGGTATGTCGGACAGAGGTGTAGTGTCGACTTGCAGCTACGAAGCGCGGCGCTTCGGAGTACATTCGGCAATGCCGATGCGGACGGCGCGACAACTCTGTGCCCAAGCCGTGTTTATCAGAGGCGATATGGAACTTTACAGCCGTTATTCGCGCCTCGTGACCGAAATCATCGCCGACTGCGCTCCGGTCTATGAAAAGATGTCCATCGATGAACACTATTTAGACCTGACGGGTATGGACCGTTTCTATAACTGCCAGCTGTGGTCACACGAACTGCGGCAGAAAATTATCAAGGAAACCGGACTGCCCATCTCCTTCGGCCTCTCTGAAAACAAGACGGTGGCGAAGATTGCCACAGGGCAGGCCAAACCTAACGGTGAGCTACAAGTGCCCACACCTTATATTAATAACTTCCTCGACCCGCTGTCGGTGCAAAAAATCCCGATGGTAGGTGAAAAGACCTATACCCTACTCCGCTCGATGGGTGTGGAGAAAATCGGCACTTTGCGCCGACTGCCGCCTTTGGCAATGGAACGCGCTATGGGCAAGCACGGACTCGACATCTGGAAAAAAGCCAACGGAAAAGACAACACACCCGTCTGCCCCTATCAAGAACGAAAGTCCATCAGCAAGGAGCGCACCTTCGAGCAGGACACTATCGACGTGAAAACCATCAAACAATGCCTCGCCAGAATGGTTGAAGGCCTCGGCTTCGACCTACGCTCGCAGCACAAACTGACGGGCTGCGTGACGGTGAAGATACGCTACTCCAACTTCGACACACACGATATGCAACAACGCATCCCCTACACCGCTTTCGACCACGTGTTGCGACAGACCGTCAACGGCATCTTCGACAGACTCTATAACCGAAGAATGCTTATCCGGCTGGTCGGCGTACGCTTCAGCGAACTGGTCAGCGGAATGCCACAACTGGCGCTATTTGACGACAACGCTGAACTAACGAGCCTTTACGCCACTTTGGACAAAATTAAAGTGCGTTTCGGGGAACAGATTATACATCGGGCAGCGGGATAATCCATATTCAGCTACCACAACGTTATTTTGAAAAAATGTATATCTTTGCAGCGTTAAACGACAAGGAGGAAAAACATGACGGCAATAGAAATGAAGTATTCCCTGTTCAAGGAAATCGACTCCATTGACGACGAGTCGGTGTTATACCAGTTGACGGCTTTTATTCGGGACCTGTTAGGTGGCTCAAAAAAGGAAGCCATTCCGGAGGTGAATAAAGACGGGATTCCGGAGTTCATCCGTAACATGAGCGTAAAAACGGGCATGAATGGTGATGAGGATGTAAAAGAGCTCATGCATAAGCACTGGGAGGAGAAGTATGGATAAACTATTTCTTGATGCAAATATTGTGGTGGATTTTCTCTGTGAGCGCAGCGACGATTTCTATCTGCCTGCAGCCATGCTGATGGTTAAGAGCTACAACAAGGAAGTCGAACTGTGCTGTTCGACATTGACACTGGCAACGGCAAGCTATTTCATGGAAAAGGGTAAAATCAGCCAAACGGAAATATTCCACAAGATATCAGACATGATCAGCATTTGTGAATTAGCCAATGTTGACAGGGAGGTTGTGGAACAAGCATTGTTGTCTGAGTTTACGGACTTTGAGGATGCCATGCAATATTTCTCTGCGAAGAAATGGGGAGCCGACATAATCATCACACGAAACAAGAAAGACTTTCTACATTCCCAACTGCCAGTTTACGAGCCGATGGAATATCTAGAGAAGTCCAAGAACAGAATTTGATTACCTACAAATCAACCGCCAAAACTGTCGTAGAGTGATTGTCGCGCGACATCAACAATTTGCTTGGCGTATCTTCCTACCAGTTGGAAGAGGTAGTGGAGCGCGTGGTGAAGGAGCAGGAAATGAAGAAAAGAGAAGGGCGCAAATTCTAAACTTTAACGTTCCACGAAACACAATTAAGAGCGCCTCCCCTAATGACGGCTTCCAAAGCTGGTATGCCGACCACCTCACAATCAGGCAGAGCATTGGCAATTTGTTCCAAAGCCTGTTTGTCTTCTTCAAGCCCTAATTGCGGAACGAAAACCAATTTGCCCACTTGCAGAAAATTGATGTAAGCCCAACTGCGAGCGTGTCGTCTTTTGGTTGCATACTTCAACGGGATAACCTCAAAGTGTTTTTCCAACGCCTTTCGAAAGCGGTTGTAATAATAAGGTGAAAAATCACCATAGTTTGTCAAAAGGATTTTGCCGTCACCTGCATAATGGACGATGCCGTCGCTATGGCCGAAGGTTTCTTTTCGGTCCCAAGGCAGAAACAGAATGTCGCAACGGAAAGCATCTTTCAGGATTCTTTCCACTTCGGTACGTGTTTTGTCTTTGTTCTCGACAAACACTTTTTCCGTCATTACAATGGTGTCGCCGCATTTCACCACATTGCCGCCATCTATAACAAGGTCAATCGTGATGGCATTTTGCGCTACTTGTTCCAGACGATTCTGTGGTGCTTGAAACACTTTTTCAGGGTTGGTCTGAAGTCGGCAATAGTAGGGGCTTTGCAAATAGTCAGGCGTGTATTTGTAGAACACAAAATGGTCTTCTTCTATTTGGATTGGCATAAAGTCGCGACACCAAATGTCCTTGGTTTCAGAAAGATAGGCATAGCGAATCTTGTTCGTCTCCAATGCTTCAACAATGTGCTGGTTCAAGATTGGACATTTCTTTGGCAGAAGGTCAGAGAAATAGACGGTGTTGGTGAGGTTGTCGGTGGTCATTTTTTTATGAATCTATCAGTTTTATACGAACTATAACTTTTGACGGTTCTTCCGGTTTTTGTGTCAAATCTTTGTTTTGTCGGTTTCCAATCTTTTATGCTTCCATCGTAGAAACATAAGTTCAGATTTCCATCAATTCTATTATTCATATCTTCTTTGCCAAGAGAACGAATTGTCGATTCGAGTTTTATTTCAACTTCAGGTTTGTATGAATCCAATTTTGGCATTTCGTTATCGCAAGAATTAAGAATCAAATCTTTACAAGTCAATGGACCTGTCGTGAGCACCCCTTTTTCGTCTTTTATGCTCCTGACAAGTATTCCACCAAATTTGGCATCGTCTTCATCATAATGGCTGTTGAAGCATATATCAAAGCCACTTAAATGATAGAAAAAATCTCCAGCACTTTTGTTTGTGCGCGAGTATGTCACCCCATACCATTTATATCGTTCTTGGTCTTGCAGATATTTTTCTTTGTCGTAATAATAGAA
>CAMYYB010000089.1 GCA_947303335.1 uncultured Bacteroidales bacterium
ACCCGAAGAGCATCGGCGTGGGACAATACCAGCACGACGTGGACCAGAAGAAACTCAGCGAGAGTCTCGACCAGACTGTGGAAAGCTGCGTGAATGCTGTAGGTGTGGAACTGAACACCGCCAGCCAACAACTGCTTTCTTACGTGAGTGGTGTCGGTCCAGCCTTAGCCTCCAACATCATCACCTACCGCGAGGAACAAGGCGGCTTCAAAAACCGCAAGCAACTCAAAGATGTGCCGCGATTGGGCGACAAAGCTTTCGAACAATGCGCCGGATTCCTGCGTATCCATAACGGAGACAATCCCTTGGACCAAAGTGCTGTCCACCCTGAGAGTTACCATATCGTGGAGAAGATGGCCAAGTCTCTGAACGTGAAAGTGAAAGACCTTATCGGCAACAAGGAACTCATTGCCAAAATCAAGCCAGAAGACTTTGTGGAGAAGGACTTCGGTTTGGAGACCATCAACGACATCCTTGCTGAATTGGACAAACCGGGACGCGACCCCCGCAAGACCTTCGAGGCTTTCGAGTTTGACAAGAACATCCGAGAAGTCAAAGATTTGCGCGTTGGAATGACACTCAACGGTATCGTCACCAACATTACCGCCTTTGGTGCCTTTGTGGATATCGGAGTGCATCAGGACGGCCTTGTTCATATCAGCCAAATGGCCGACCATTATATCAAGGATCCGAATGAAGTGGTCAAACTCAACCAAAAGGTTAAAGTGAAAGTACTGGATGTGGATGCGAACCGTAACAGAATCAGCTTGACCATGAAGCTGTAATTTTGCAATCCGTGCAATAAAAAGCCCAATGTTCAGTTTATCCAATAAATCGAAATCGAAAATGAAGAAACACAAAATCTTTATCCTGATATTGGCAGTATTGATTACCGCCCCTACTCTTCTTCATGCACAAATCATCAAAGGTGAAGTTTTCGCAGGAGGCAACTTGTGCCAAGTAGACGGCGATGAATGTTACGGGTTCAAGAAAATCGGTGTCAATGCAGGTGCCGGTGCCTTGATACCCTTTACTTCTTGGATGGACTTGGGTCTTGAGGTAATGTTCAGCCAAAAAGGTGCTTTCAAACGGGACAGTCTCGTTTACAACAGCACCTATCCACACGCCTACAACCTGAAGCTCAACTATGTTGAGATACCGATCATGCTCTACTTCACCGATAAAGGTAACGTCTCAGCAGGTCTGGGAGTTTCCTACGGGCGTTTAGTAGGACTCTCTGAACTAGACGACAAACAACCCTCAAACTATGAGGGAGTCGGTATTGGTACTGGCGATGGCTGTATCCACTGGCGCGACAACGGTCGCCTCCTGCCCGACATCAGCAAGATTGACGACATCGACGAACTGAACCGTATCGTGTATGAGACCTATCCCAATGTCACCTATATCTCTGAGGTAGTGGCCAATTCCAACACCTACCGTCCCGATGATTTCAACATCTGCGCCGACCTGCGTTTCCGCATCTGGGAAGGGCTGCATCTTGAGGCACGCTACCAATATTCCCTGCGTCCCCTCCGTTACCGTTTGTTCTACGAGGACAAGAACCTCGTAATGGCCAACCAAATCAGGAAACAATACAACAACACTATCACCATTCGCCTTACTTACATCTTCAATGAACGCCGCAGTAAGGCTAACTTGGAATCAACGAAGCAATAAACCTTCCCCCGATAGCAAGCATCCATGCAGAACCGCTTCATCAAGAATATCATCTTCCTGTTGTTTCTCAACTTGTTGGTGAAGCCGTTCTGGATACTCGGCATCGACCGCGAGGTACAAAACCTTTTAGGCGATGCCACTTACGGCACCTTCCAGTCTATCTTCAACTTCTCCTACCTCTTTTATATACTGCTCGACCTCGGCATCACCAACTTCAACAGCCGTAGTGTTGCTCAGGATAACCAGACGCTATCGAGTCGCTTCGGGGGACTCACCTCCATCAAGCTCCTGCTGGGTCTGCTTTATGCCGTTGTCATCTTCATCATTGGATATATCAGCGGCTTCCGACACGGGCTGCAACTCAAGCTGCTTTTCTGGTGCGGACTCAACCAAATCCTGCTGTCGTTCATCCTCTACCTGCGTTCCAACATACAAGGATTGTTGCTCTTCAAGCACGACAGCATCCTCTCCGTCTTCGACCGCGTACTCGCTATCATTATCATGAGTCTTGTCCTTTGGAGCGGCTGGTTCCCAAAAGAGCAGTTCAACATCATTTGGTATTTGCAGGCACAAACTGTAGCCTATCTCTGCACCATCGTCTTTGCCTTAGTCGTTGTTTTGAGGCACGTCGACAAAATGGATTTCCACATCAACTTTGCCTTTTTCCGCGACATCCTGCGTCAGAGTCTGCCCTTTGCCCTGCTCGTCCTGCTAATGAGTGTCTACAGTCGCATCGAGCCTTTCTTATTGGAACGTCTCTTGAATGATAACGGCGTTCAGGCTGGCATATATAGTCGCGCCTACAGACTGTTCGATGCTGGAAACAACATCTCCAACCTCTTCGCCGTCATGCTGTTACCTATGTTCGCCGCTACCATTAAAGAACACGGCGACCTGACTGGCTTGGTGAAGACCTCGTTCAACGTCATTGTGGCAATGGCAGGAATCGTTCTTGTGATGTGTGCTTTCTACAGCCAAGAAATCATGCAGATGATGTATCGTCCAGAAGAAGGTGAGCTGGATGCTGCCTACCTCCTGCGCATTGGGCAATATGCCAAAGTATTCCCTATCTTGATGGGTAGTTTCTTCTGCCTTTCAACAACCTACGTCTTCGGCACTTTACTTACTGCAAATGGCAGTTTGAAGCAGTTGAATCTCGTAGCCGCTTCAGGGGTAGTGATTAACATCCTCTTGAATCTCATCGTCATACCCCGATTCCAATCGGTGGGAGCAGCCTGCACCAGCCTTTTAGTGCAAACCACCACTGCCTTCTTGCAGTTCCTTATCGCCAAACGCATCCTCAAGTTCAAACTTGGTGGACGCTATTGGCTTCATATTCTGTTTTTTGCTGTCAGCATTGTCACCATCACTTTATTGGTCAAGCAGCTCAATATCCATTGGATGATAGGCTTCGCCATCGCGTTTGCCATCAATTGCGGAGGAATCTTCTTTACCCGACTGCTTCGTCTCAAAGAACTTTTGGCCTTGGTGGTTCCCAAAGGAAAAAATGCCTGACATGCAGATTTTTGATTGCCGATTCAACGAAATTCCCTACTTTTGACAACTCATTTCATACCGAATTATGGACGAGAAACAAGTTAACTCATACAGTTCCAAATACTTGTGCAAACTATTGGTGAAATACAGGAAGCCCATCCTTGTCATTTTGGCAGTAGCGGCTCTCTGCGCCGTCATTTTCAGCGCACCATATTTCATCACGCCATTGTATAAGTCCACGACTGTGGTCTACCCCACTTCCAGCAATTCCACCTCCAAAGTACTCATCAGCACTACCTACCAATCGGAGAAGGACATCATGAATTTCGGCGAAGACGAGCAGACCGAGCAGATGCTGCAAGTGATGAACTCGAACCGCGTGCGCGACAAAGTTATCAGCCGCTTCAACCTAATGGAGCACTACAACATCAAACCCGACAGCAAATACCCCTACACTCGTCTCAACAAACTATACGACAGCCGAATTAAGTTCCGTCGCACAGAATACAACGCTGTGAAAATAACCGTGCTCGACTCCGACCCTGCCCTTTCAGCCCAAATGGCCAACGACATCGCTGAGATTTTCGACAGCACGATGAACCAAATCCAGAAAGAAGTCGCCGTGAAAGCCTTCCGCCTTGTAGAAGACGAATACAACGCCCTCTGTGCTGAGATGGCCAAGTTGGAAGATTCGCTGAACACCTTGCGCAAGTTGGGTGTATTTGACTACGAGTCACAGGTAGAGATGCTCAGCCAACAACTCGCCGTCGAGTTAGGCAAAGGCAACGCACAAGGCATCAAAAACATACAAAGCCAATTGGACATCCTGGCCGAATACGGTGGTGCCTCCTATGCCATCAACGAGCGTTTGGACAATGACCGTCTGCAACTCTCGTTGGTTAAGTCGAAATATGAAGAAGCCAAGATGGATGCCACGCAGGACATCCCCCGCAAGTTCGTTGTCACTTCAGCCTTCCAAGCCGAGCGCAAGAGCTATCCCGTGCGTTGGATTATTGTAGTGGTCACCGTGCTAAGCACCTTCCTCTTGCTCATTTTCTGCATTGTGGCATACGACCGCTCACGCCACTTTTTTTGTCACAAGGCCGAGGAAGGAGCGGCCTCCAAGGCACAAGAGAGAAAAACCGCAACCCGTTAAACCCTTGAACTACAACACTCCGAAAACAACAAGAATACCAATGGATAACAACTTCAACAACCTGTCCTTAGTACAAGTCATCCTAAGATGGAAATGGCACATCGTCATCATTACTGTGGCAGCTGCCCTCTGTGGTGCCATTTTCTCCAGTTCGATGTTCATCACGCCGCTCTACAAATCAGAGGCTGTGGCCTATCCCGCCAACATCAGTCCCTATTCCGACGAGAGTGAAACCGAACAGATGCTGCAAATCATCAACTCACAGTCCATCACCGACTCCATTATCGAGAAGTACGACCTCTGGTCCGACTACAAGATTGACAAGAACTACAAGTTCGCTAAAACCTATATGCTGAACGAGTACCGTAGCAAAATCAAGATTGGGAAGACCCCCTACGAGGCTGTCAGCATCACCGTGATGGACAAAGACCCCTTCGTGGCTTGCAACATTGCCAAGGACATCCTAAAGTTCTACGACCAGAAGGTACACGACCTGCACACCCAGAAAGTGGCAGAGGTGGTCGCCATGTATGGCCTGCAACTCAAGATGAAACAGCACGACATCGACTCGCTGAAACAGAGCCTCACCAACTTGGCCACCCAATATGGTGTACTCAACTATTCGGGACAGCTACGCGAAGTGACCCGTGGTTTCATCAACGGCTCAACCAAAGCCACCGACCTGAAGGCCAACCTTGAACAATACGGTGCCGATGCTGTTGACTTGGAAACCAAGATTATTGCCGAAGCCAACACCTACTCGCTCATCAAGAAAGACTACGAGCAGAACCTACGTTTCTTCAACTCGCATCTCACTTACTCCAACATTGTCACCGAACCCTTCCCTGCCGACAAGAAAGCATTTCCCGTCCGCTGGGTAGTCGTTGCCCTAAGTGCCTTGGGAGCCTTGTTGCTCTCCATCGTGGTCGTCTTCATCATCGAGAACCGTAAACGCTTCATCGGCGAAAACAATTAAGACTGTGGAGAAACGGGCAAAGATAGCTTGGCTCTATGTCATCGCGGCTTTCTTTATCGCCGTGGGACTCTTCTTCGTTGTGAAGAAGAACACCTATCTCTTTTTTGCACTACCCGTCGTTTTAGGCATCATGCTTCTCTACATTTTCTCCTTAGACAAGGTATTGTTGCTCACCTCATTCTGCGTGCCGCTTTCGGTTAACTTGAAAGCGCTTGAAGCGGGACTCGCCATCTCACTTCCTGCCGAGCCGCTTCTGATGGGCATCATGGTGCTTTTCTTCGCCAAGATGCTCTACGACGGGCAATACGACCGGCGCATATCCCACCATCCCATCGCTGTGGTCATCTATTGCATGTTCGCTTGGATGACAGTAACCACCATCACCAGCGAGATGCCCGTGGTGTCGTTGAAGTTCATGCTGTCGCGCCTGTGGTTTGTCGTTCCTTCGTTCTTCCTCTGTGCCCTCCTTTTCAAAAAGCCCAAAAACATCCATTGGTTCATCTGGCTGTATATCGCCGCTTTGTGCATCGTATGTGTCTACACCATCATCCATCATGCACAGTTTGGTTTCGACGGCGACTCAGCCCACTGGGTGATGACACCTTTCTATAACGACCATACGGCCTACGGCGCAGCTCTGGCTATCTATCTCATCCTTGCCCTGACCTACGTATTCCTTCCCGACATCAAGAAGAGCCGCAAACTGGTCATCATCGGCGTGGTAATACTGCTCAGTGTTGCATTGACGCTTTCCAACTGCCGTGCAGCCTGGCTGAGTATGATAGCAGCGCTGGCTGTACTGATTTGCGTGCTGCTGCGCATCAAATTCCGCTGGATTGCTGCCGGCGTGATTATTTTGGTGGGACTCTTCCTCACCTTCCAGAACCAAATCATCGACACTTTGGAAAAGAATAACCAGGACGCATCTGGCGACTTGGTGGAAAACATCCAATCCATCACCAACATCTCTACCGATGCCTCCAACCTGGAACGCATCAACCGCTGGCAGTCAGCCTTCCGCTTGTTCAACGAGCGACCCGTCTTCGGTTGGGGTCCTGGTACTTATCAGTTTGTCTATGCCCCCTATCAGATGTCGAAGGAAAAAACCATCATCAGCACCAACGCCGGTGACGGTGGCAATGCCCATTCGGAGTATTTCGGTCCCTTGGCCGAACAAGGATTGGTGGGTTCGCTTTTAGTAGTAGTACTGGTTGTGGTGACGGTCTACTGCGGCATCAAGACCTACTCGCGCTGCAAAAACAAGTCTGTCAAAACACTTACATTAGGATTCACCCTCGCTTTCATCAGCTATTTTGTTCACGGTTTCCTCAACAACTTCTTGGACACCGACAAATTAGCCGTACCCGTATGGAGCCTCGCCGCCCTTATCGCCGCCATCGATGTCTATCACGCCGATAAGGAAACATTTGAAAATTCTGAAAACTGATTGTTCTTATCTTTTCAGCGATTTCACCACTGATACCTCACCGTCAGCATCCACTATACGGATGAAATACGTTCCGGGCTGTAGCGCCGACAGGTCGACAGTTGGGCTGCAGGCACTCATCACCTGTTGACCCATGACATTATAGACCTCGACAAGAACCACTTCCACACCCTGAATCATGATTTCAGATTGTGTGGGATTGGGATAAACCGAAATGGATTGCTCATCATTTTCATCTACAGCATCGGAACAATCGACGTAGACACTACAAAGTGTGGCGATTTCAGGTTTGCCCTCGCTATCATAGAGGCAACGTCCATCCCAATCATAAATCTCAAAATAGCTCTCATCGTCCTTCCCGCCGATAGTGTAGGCCCAATGTACGGAAACCTCATCGAAAGAAGGTACTTGCAGTTTCACCTCCTGATGGCTGCCCTCAGCCAGTCCAATACGTTCGATGGCATTGCCGCGTGAATCGACGACAGAAAGGGAACGGGCAATCCAGCCGTCGCCTACCGAGTCGTGAAGATGGAATCTAAGCTCACAGGTCGGGCCATTCATGACGGTATCTTTTTCCACCCAACCTTGAAACTCACTTGAGAAGGCGAAGACGCTATAGTGGCTGATGCCCAAAGCATCGGTATCGTCAAAGCTGACCTGCGAAGCGGCAGGAACGCTATATTCGGTGTGTATCACCTCATCGTTGCGCATGAAGACGATGCTATCCGTCATCTCAAGGTCCCATCCTCCCATTGCCATCGATGGGGCGGTCAGCGTAATGCGGTTGGTGCCTTCGCTTACCGGGACAATCTGCATATCCGACAGACGTCCAGGGCTGAAACACAAAGGATAGTCATCGGGCACAATACCGAAGATGGCTGCATGACCCATAGGGAAAGAATAATGCGAGAGATAGAAGGCATTGATGGCATAATAGCCATTGTCGAGTCCCTGCCATCCCCAGTTGAAGTGGAACATATCGTTCATGTCGTATCCGTCGCACACGAAAGCATGCCCCCCGTCATAGCCTGAAGCACTGTAATAGAGAGGTTCGCTCAAGTCGAGGTTCTCGCGCAGCAGGTCATTCCATTCTCCATCGTTGTACCCATCGCGATAGAGAATATCCATGTTAGGATTATAACGGAAATGTTGAGACAAAGCTCCTGGAACCCAATTCGAGTAGGCTCCGCTGCCTTCAGGACTGTAGCCCATCTCAACACTAACGCCAGCATGATACTGCAATAAAGCCACCGCATCGATTTCCTCCTCTTTTGAGGTCCAATCCAGGAAGTCAGGCATCAACTCATAGCGATAATGCGCATCTTCAAATGAAGCGCCAATCTGTCCGTAAGGCCAAATCTCATACACAGAAGCACCAACACCACTGTGGGGCCATTGCCAGTAGTACATGATTTGCGCCATTGCCGTCGCCACACAACCCGCATAGACGTGCCCATCGGGACCTTCCTCATCTTCAGGACAGCGACGGTTGTATAAGGCCGACTGGTTCCAGGTGCTGGTGAGCAGCTTTGGCACCTCGCGGGTAATCCGCTCCCGGTTGAGTCGACCTGTCGATGCTAAACGTTCCCAGTCGGCAACAGCTTCTTCAGGACGCGGATCACCGCCAGCAAACATCTGGCTGAAGCCCGCCCTGTAGTTTTGGAAGAAGCTCTCCAAGCCTTCAGGAATGTCGGTTCCGAAAGCCCCTTCTGTGGAATAACCCAAGATGGGTTTGGCCCGGTCGTCGGCACTCACAATGACAAAGCCTTTGGGCAGCATCGTGAAGACGTAAAAACAGGCCTGCCCATTGTCGGCATAACCCGTATAGGCCAAGTCAGCCTGTGCCGTCTTTACAGCAGTATTCGTGTACATAAACTTGATGCCCAGCCTCTTCGCCGTCTCCACATCAACGGGAGCAGCTTGCAGCAAGCCCATCAGCAAGGTAGTCAACAAAGTAAAGATAGTCTTTTTCATAATATTCGAAATAATGTGATGATTTACAGCTCAGCATTTCTGACCAGGACAAAGTGGTCGATGTCGTTCTCCTTCGGCACGTAGCCTTGTTCGTAGACGAAATGGTAGACAGAGCCAGCCTTGGTAGTGTACGTACTGGTAAAGTACTTGAAGTCAAAACCTTTCTCCTTCAGCTGCTGCCGCGTAACGTAACTTTTTCCGTTGGGGTTCAGTTCCTCCAATATGTTGCGGTTGCGTGCCAGAATGCCGTTGATTTTGCGAATGAGATTGACTTGCTTGTGGGTCTTCTCGTAATTATAGCTATTGCGGCACGAGTCGCAGCAGAACTTCTTGTCGATGCGCCCGATAAGCGGCTCGCCGCAGTAGAGACATTTCTTTCTTTCTTCTTCCATTTGATTCAGTTGTTTGTTATTCAGTTTTAGCAGGTTGTTGAGTTTGTTGAAGCACTTTCATCTATCTGTCGGCCCTTCGACGGGCTCAGGGACCTTTGACGGGCTCAGGGACCTTTGACTATTGTGTAAATACATAACGTAAAATGTTTGCGCCCATCTTCAGGGCTTTCTCACGGGTTTCCTGCGAGTCATGATGCACCCTTTGGTCTTCCCATCCGTCGCCAAGGTCGCATTCATAGGTGAAGATACACACCACCCTACCCTCGTAAATCAAGGCGAAGAGTTGGGGCGGCTTGTTGTCGT
>CAMYYB010000090.1 GCA_947303335.1 uncultured Bacteroidales bacterium
GGCCGCCGCCGGTTACTTGGAAACGCTTCTTGGCAGCGGACTTGGTCTTCATTTTTGGCATTTTACAATTGATTTAAAGTATTAAAAATGAGTTTATTTCTTCGTTGACTTTGGAGCTACCATCATTTGCATTCGCTTGCCTTCCAATTTGGGCATCATCTCCACTTTGCCAAATTCTTCCAATTCTTGTGCAAACTTGAGCAACATAATCTCACCTTGTTCTTTATAGACGATAGAGCGGCCTCTGAAGAACACTTCCACTTTTACTTTCGAGCCTTCTTGAAGGAATCGCTTGGCGTGGTTGAGCTTGAACTCAAAATCGTGGTCGTCGGTTTGAGGTCCAAGTCGGATTTCCTTGACAACGACCTTGGTGGCTTTGGCTTTCTGTTCTTTCAGACGCTTCTTCTGGTCGAAGACGAACTTTTTGTAGTCCATCGCCTTGCAGACGGGCGGGTTGGCATCAGGTTGAATCTCAACGAGGTCGACACCAAGTTCTTCAACAATTCTCAACGCATCGCGCAAAGGATAGATGCCAGCTTCGACACCTTCGCCCACCACACGTACCATCGGGGCTTTGATTTCCTCGTTGACGCGGTGGCTGAACTCGCCTTTGTCTTTGTTAGGCCTTTGTGAAGGCTTTCCTTTTTGTGGGATCTGTGCTATGGTTTTGATCTCCTATGTTAGTTAATAATTCAGTTCAGTTTATCTCTTGTTCTGTTCCTCTTCGACTTGCTTGCGAATCATGGCTGCAAAGTCGTCGGTGGGCATGGTGCCTAAATCGACTTGACCGTGCTTGCGTACAGAGACTTGATTTTCAGCTGCTTCTTTCTCGCCTACGATGAGCATGTAAGGATACTTCTTCATCTCAGCATCACGAATCTTGCGGCCAATCTTCTCGTTGCGCTCGTCAATGAGGGCGCGAATATCGGACTTTTTCAGATACGATTGCAAATTTTTCGCAAAATCGAGGTATTTTTCGCTCACGGGGAGGATAATCACCTGGTCGGGAGCCAGCCACAGCGGGAACTCGCCGGCGCAGTGTTCGAGCAACACGGCCACGAAACGTTCCATGGAGCCGAAGGGGGCGCGGTGCACCATCACAGGACGGTGTTTCTCGTTGTCGGCGCCGATATAGCTCAGGTCGAAACGCTCAGGCAGGTTGTAGTCCACCTGGATGGTACCCAGCTGCCACTTACGGCCGAGGGCGTCCTTCACCATGAAGTCGAGCTTGGGACCGTAGAAAGCGGCTTCGCCGTATTCCACATGGGCGGGCAGACCCTTCTCGGCGCAGGCCTCCTGGATGGCGGCCTCAGCCTTGGCCCAGTTCTCGTCCGTACCCACATACTTCTCGTGGTCGTTGGGGTCGCGGAGCGATATCTGTGCTTCAAAGTTCTTGAAGTCAAGAGCCTTGAAGATGATTTCGATGATTTCCATCACGCGGATGAACTCTTCCTTCACCTGGTCGGGACGGCAGAAGATGTGAGCATCGTCTTGGGTGAACGAGCGCACACGGGTCAGGCCATGCAACTCGCCACTCTGCTCATAGCGATACACCGTACCGAACTCTGCGCAGCGGAAGGGCAGGTCTTTATATGAACGCGGCTTCCACTTGAAGATCATGCAGTGGTGGGGGCAGTTCATGGGTTTCAGTAGGTATTCCTCACCTTCCTCAGGAGTGGTGATAGGACGGAAACTGTCTTCGCCGTAGTGGTCCCAGTGACCTGAAGTGACATACAGCTGCTTGCCACCGATGTGGGGCGTAATGACTTGCTCGTAACCGTATTCTTTCTGAATCTTGGTCAGGTACTCTTGCAAGCGCAGACGCAACTCGGTGCCTTTAGGCAACCAAATCGGAAGACCTTTACCCACGATGTCGTTGAACATGAAGAGCTCCAGTTCGCGACCTAATTTGCGGTGGTCGCGCTTCTTGGCCTCTTCAAGCAGGATGAGGTATTCTTCCAACTCCTTCTGCTTCGGGAAGGTAATGCCATAAACACGGGTGAGTTGCTTGCGCTTCTCATCGCCGCGCCAGTAGGCACCAGCCAGCGAAGTCAACTTCACGGCCTTGATGACACTCGTGTTTGGGATATGCGGTCCGCGGCAGAGGTCGGTGAAAGCACCACATTTATAATAGGTGATAGTGCCGTCTTCCAGCTCGCTGATAAGTTCAACCTTGTATTCGTCGCCCTTTTCATTGAAGTATTTCAAAGCCTCGGCCTTGCTCACATCAACACGCTCGAAGGTCTGCTTCTCGCGGGCCAGTTCAAGCATTTTCTTTTCGATGGCGACGAGGTCGGCCTCGGTCAAGGTCATATCGCCTGTGTCAATGTCGTAGTAGAAACCGGCATCCACAGCGGGACCGATACCGAACTTCACACCTTTGTACAGGGCCTCGATGGCTTCGGCCATAAGGTGGGCCGATGAGTGCCAGAAGGTTGATTTTCCTTCGGGGTCGTCCCAAGTGAAGAGCTGGATGGTAGCATCCTCGTTGACGGGGCGCATGGCATCCCACATCTTGCCATTCACTTTGGCTGACAACACGTTACGTGCCAATCCTTCGCTCAGGCTCTTGGCGATATCCAGCGGTGTTACACCGGCTTCATATTGTCTGACACTCTGGTCAGGAAAGGTTATGTTAATCATAAGAATACTTCTTTTCAAAAACGGCGGCAAAAGTACAAAAAATTTCCTTTCAAATTGAAGGTTTCCAAAAAACTTGTGCTTTGATAATCAAGAAATCTGTATTTTTGCATTTCTATAAAACAAAGTCGATGAATTGAACAGACATGCAATCACAGTTTTCAATCTTTTGTGGTAAGGATAAAGATAACCCACAGGAAGTCAATCCAGCACAGGAAGTTCAGACTACCGAGCTGATTCGTACATCGCAGAGCTGGGATGGTGTTGAACTTCCCGACTACTTGCAAGGCCGCCCGGAGTTGGTGGCTGTGAAATATGAAATACCTGCTGGAGAGAAGCTGGGCTGGCACCACCACCCTGTGATGAACCACGGTATTTTGGTACAGGGTGAACTGACCATCGTCAGTCTGGACGGCAAGGAGAAAGTGGTGCATGAGGGCGAGGCCGTTGTGGAGATGGTCAACACTATCCATCATGGTGAGAACCGAGGCACCAAGCCTGTCATCCTATATATGTTCTACCTCACACAGGAGGGACTGCCGTTGTCCGTGCAACACCCTGAGATTCCATTGGACTGACAATCAATAGAAAGGAAAAGGCGCGCCTATTTACAGGTGCGCCCCTTTTGCGTTTTGGCGACTGTTCAATCAAAACAGATTCTCCAAGATGTCATCTTCCACCAGATTCGGCAGCGTGACCTTCAGTCTCGGTTCGGCCTCCATAGCACGTTTGATGGCGAAGGTGGCACCTTCGTTGCGGGCCCAGTTGCGACGGGCGATGCCGTTGTTTACATCCCAGTGGAGCATGCAGTGGAGCCTGCGGTCTGCTTCAGGAGTGCCGTCAAGCACCATACCGAAGCCGCCATTAATGACTTCGCCCCAGCCAACACCGCCTCCATTGTGGATGCTCACCCAGGTGGCTCCACGGAAACCGTCTCCGATGACGTTCTGAACAGCCATATCAGCCGTGAATGACGAGCCGTCATAGATGTTGGAGGTTTCGCGGAACGGGCTGTCGGTGCCGCTCACATCGTGGTGGTCGCGGCCAAGGACGACGGGACCGCTCAGACGACCGTCAGCGATAGCTTTGTTGAACTCGGCAGCAATCTTGGTGCGGCCTTCGCAGTCGGCGTAGAGGATACGGGCTTGCGAGCCCACCACGAGGTGGTTCTCCTGTGCGCCGCGAATCCATTGGATATTGTCGCGCATCTGCTGCTGGATTTCAGCAGGAGCTGTGCTGGCGATTTCTTCAAGTACGTTGCAGGCGATGTCGTCGGTGACGGCGAGGTCTTCAGGCTTGCCCGAAGCGCACACCCAGCGGAAGGGACCAAAGCCATAATCGAAGCACATCGGACCCATGATGTCCTGCACGTAGGAAGGATAGCGGAATGTGCCATCTTCTTTCATAATGTCGGCACCGGCGCGTGAAGACTGCAGCAGGAAAGCGTTACCATAGTCGAAGAAATACATTCCCTTGGCGGTCAGCTTGTTGACGGCGGCCACATGGCGGCGCAACGATGCCTGTACCTTCTCTTTGAAAAGCTCGGGGTTCTCGGCCATCATGGTCTTCGACTCCTCAAACGACTGTCCGACGGGATAGTAACCACCAGCCCAGGGGTTATGGAGCGAGGTCTGGTCGGAACCCAAGTCAACGTGGATGTTGTGTTCAGCGGCATATTCCCAAAGGTCCACCACGTTGCCCTGATAGGCATACGAGCGAGCTTCCTTCTTGGCGAGACTCTCGTTGACGTGCTTGAAGAGTTCTTCGATGTTGTCATAGACCTCGTCCACCCAGCCTTGCTGATAACGTTTCTGCGTGGCAGCGGGGTTGATTTCTGCAGTGATGCTTACCACACCAGCAATGTTACCGGCTTTAGGCTGAGCGCCACTCATGCCGCCTAAGCCAGCGGTGATGAACAGTTTGCCAGCCGTTCCTCCACCTTGCTTGCGGGCTGCGTTCAATACCGTGATGGTGGTGCCGTGAACGATACCTTGGGGTCCGATATACATATAGGAGCCGGCAGTCATCTGTCCGTATTGCGTTACGCCGAGGGCGTTGTAGCGTTCCCAGTCGTCAGGTTTCGAGTAGTTCGGAATCATCATGCCGTTGGTGACCACCACACGCGGGGCATCCTTATGCGAGGGGAAGAGGCCCATTGGGTGTCCGCTGTACATCGCGAGGGTCTGATGCTCATCCATGTTGGCAAGATACTGCATCACGAGGCGGTATTGTGCCCAGTTTTGGAAGATGGCACCGTTGCCGCCGTAGATGATGAGCTCGTGGGGATGCTGTGCCACGGCAGGGTCGAGGTTGTTTTGGATCATCAGCATGATGGCCGCGGCCTGCTTGCATTTGGCAGGATATTCCTCAATCGGGCGGGCGTACATCTTGTAGGACGGACGGAAACGGTACATGTAGATGCGGCCGTATTTCTCCAATTCCTCGGCAAACTCAGGAGCCAAAGTCTTGTGGAACTTGGCGGGGAAGTAGCGCAAAGCGTTGCGGATGGCCAGCTTCTTCTCGGCCTTGGTGAGGATGTCCTTGCGCTTGGGCGCATGGTTGATGGTCGTGTCGTAGGGTTTCACTTCCGGCAACTCATCAGGGATACCGGCAAGAATCTCTTTTTGGAAATCGTTGAGTGCATTCATTATTGTTGAATTGTTGATTGTTGAATCGTTTAATTGTTGATTTTGGCTGCAAATTTAGGGAAAATTTCATCATTTTTTCGTAAATTTATTTGTTCCGCCATAAAAATAACTATTTTTGCCCCCGAATTGGTTCGCCAGTGCTTCGATGTACTCAGCAACCATTCGAGACATTTTGAACTTTAGAAGCGTTATGCTTCCTTGTACTTGAGAACGTCGGAACTTTTCAAGTCAATAACGGAAGAGGCTGTATAACGGTTTCACGCTTTATAGCGTGTTGCTGTTATTACATTTTCTGTTATGGGTTTCCGACGACCTTCAAGTACGATGTGATATAACACAGCACACGCTTCTTTTGTTTATGCCAGAATTGAGAAGTCGATAACTTAATTAAATCAGTATTAACTCAATAAACAAAAGTAAAATGGCAAAACTTAAAATGACAAAGAAAGCTTTGGTGCTTTCATTGGCGATGTTGGCGGCTACGCCTATTGGGGCATTTGCCCAAGATGGTTTGTTCAAGCGCGGCATGACCGACGAGTCGTATTACGGCTTTGGTGGTTCCACCGAGAAGTCGGGTCTCTTTGGTGACCGCAGCGTGGCAACAGGCACTATCAACAACCAAGTATTTGGTCAACCAGCACCACTCGGAAGTGGAGTAATCGTTCTGCTTGTAGCAGGTGCAGGTTACGTGGTATTAAAGAGAAAGGAGGACGAGCAATGAAAAAGTTAGGAATTATTGTGATGGCGGTAGCATTGATGATGGGTATGTCGCAATGCAAAAAGGAAAACACGACTGCTTCAAACGATGAAGGCGCGAAAGTGCCTATCACGCTCAATGTGAGTGGTACTTCGACAGGCTCAGCAACTGGCGGTTCAAGAGTGGCTGTGGAAGGCTCAACGGGCGTGGTCACTTTTGAAGACGGCGATGCGCTTCAGGTAGTCAGTAACGGCGTTTATGTTGGAACAATGACCTATAACGGCACTGTGTTCAGTGGTGAAATCAATGAGCCGACGGAAGGCCAAAAGCTCCAATTCTACTTCCTCGGCAACAAGACTCCCGAATTCAATTCAGACAACACGGGATGTTCGGTGATCATCAGTGACCAAACGGAGTATCTGCCCGTGATTTCATACGCGCCTTCAAGGGAGAATTACCAAATTGGTAAGACGGATTATAATGCCACTTTGTTGAACAAATGCGCTTTAGTGAAGTTTGATGTAACTTCGGTTTCGGAATCGGCCACCTGCATCTTGGGAATGAATAACAAGGTGACGGTGGATTTCTCGACCAATGAGTTCACCTACAGCCAAGAGTATGAAGGCATTATTACCTTAGCGGCTGGCAATGGTGAAAAGTGGGCGATATTATTGCCACAGGCGGAAGTATCTCATACAATTACTAGTTCAAATGATGGAATTTATTCTGGCTCATGTGGAACCATTCCAGTCATTGAAGAAAACGATTATTTAACTAATGGTATTGCTGTCGCGATCAGTCATCCTACAGGTGCTATTAACGGTCTGTTTTCAGTGAGTGCCACACAACAAGTGTACTTCTCTAAGGGTAACTTGCAATACATCGGTAGCGCGGCAACGCCTTACTGGAAGTTTGCGGAGAATCAGTGGGACTATTTTGGCACAACGACTGGGCAAGGCAGCAACAACCAAAACATTGACCGCGACTTTTTTGGTTGGGGCACGAGTGGCTATAACCATGGTGCCGCATCCTATCAGCCTTGGAGTACCAGTACTGATAACAGCCAATACTATGTCTATGGTAGTCAAAACTACAACCTTTATGACCAGACTGGTCAGGCCGACTGGGGATACAACGCCATTGCAAACGGCGGCAATATGGAAAATAGTGGCTGGCGAACATTGACAAACGATGAGTGGGATTATGTCATCAATACTCGCACGGCATCCACGGTGAACGGAGTGGCTAACCTTCGCTATGTGAAAGCTATAGTGAACGATGTGAAAGGTGCCATTTTTTTCCCTGATGTCTATACGCATCCCGATGGAGTGGTGCAGCCGATAGCCTCTAGCAGCACAGGTTGGAATGCAAACAATTACTCCAGCGAGGACTTTGCTCAAATGGAGGCCAATGGCGCTGTATTTCTGCCTGCAGCTGGTGTCCGCGGTAGTAGTGTATCGTTCATCTCCAGCAGCTACTGGTCGAGTACATGTTACGACAGCGACAAAGCATATAGTGTGTACTATAACAGTTATAGCAACTATCTCGGTAGTCCGAGTGTTCTCCCTCGTCCAGCAGGCTATTCGGTGCGCTTGGTTCGCAATGTGGAATAAACCAATAGCCATCTAATCCACAACGGATGAATAGCATAACCGCCCTTCCGCTCTTTGGGAAAACCTTGGAGTGGGAGGGCGGATTTGTTTATGGCGGCTGCCACGGTATGACAGCCTTACAGCCCAGCCGTTGTAGGGCTGTCGCATCACGGCGGCCTTGCTTTTTATGCCTATCGGGGTGTTGCCGTAGGTCGCGACCTACGGTTACTGTAGTGTCGTCCCTCCGGGACGGGCATGGGCACGAAGGATCTCTGGAGGGGTGGTAGGATGTTAGGCAGGCGGTGGAGCATGGCGGAACCCAAGCGGGAGGGTGGCTTGTCTCTGTGATTTTAACTGTAGCAACTGTAGCAACTGTAACAGACATTGTGATACGAGAAGTTCGGTTACTGGTTCTGTGTGTCAGCCGCGAACCCTTTCGGTTTTCTCGATGCAATAATACGACAAAACTACGCACTCCGCTGCATTTTGAGCAGGAAGTTGTTTATATATAAGCATCTGTTTTGCCAAGTAGTTGACAATGATTAACATATACTCTGTTTTTTCTCTTATTTCAGAGAGAAACAGAGAGAAAGTGGGGAGGAAGCAGAGAGAGAGTAGGTAGGAGGGTTGAGGGGTTAGACGGAGCGTTACACCGTTACAGCGTTACAGTTAAAAAACAAGCCTCTTTGTTTGCAAAGGTATGTGATTAAAGTGAATGGATGGCTGTTTGTGTCCTATAAGAAACAAAAACTATTTATTTTGCGGATTTGTTTCCTATACTCCACAAATTTCCCTATTTTTGCCCGTTGACAATGAATCAATTCAGAATACAAAGAACAGTTACTAAAAAGGATGACACCTGAGTTTTGCCGTCAATTGATTGTTTCTATCCCTTCTTAGCATAATTTGGCAAATGAAAGACTAAAATCAAAAAAATGTGTATTTTTGCAGAAAATTCAACTTATGCCGCAAATCAGTTCATTTTATGGAATCATTATATTCATGAATTTCACCGATCACACACCGGCTCATTTTCATGCTTGGTATGGCGAGTATAAGGTGACTGTAAGTATTCGCGATGGAATTGTTACAGGCAAAATGCCAGGCAGAGCTTTGCGCATGATTTTGGAATGGTTGGAATTGCACCGCGAAGAATTGACCGCTGATTGGGAAAAAGCGCAAAACGGCTCGCCTCTTGAAAAAATAGAACCTTTAAACTAATGGATTATGTTCTTGGAGATTAACAAAGCAGAATATCTTGGAGACTACAGGATTAGACTGTGGTTCAACAACAATGAGGTCCGCGATGTCGACCTTGCCGATTCATTAAAGGGAGAGGCGTTCTTGCCACTTTACGACAAGGATTACTTTAAGCGTTTTTCCATTCGTTTCAACACGATTGAATGGGAAAACGGGGCAGATTTCGCCCCCGAATATTTATATGACCTCGGGGCAACCGCTTGACAGGTTGAAGCACGAAAGAGCAATAATCCGCCAAGGTTTTCCCTGTCATTTCAAATGAAGGTGGAACTCCTACGGATGAGTCTGACCCTTGAGATACTAAGAATCGCACCAAAATTTCTTTGTTTTTTCCGTTTGTTTTTCCCTCTGTTTCCAGAGTATAGGTTATATCATTTCTGATAAATATCGGGCTGTGTGGCTCTCCTTGCATTGCGCCACCTCTTCCGGTGTGCCTGTGCAAACGATGCGTCCGCCGCGCTCGCCGCCTTCGGGACCCATGTCGATGACCCAGTCCGCCATCTTGATGACGTCCAAGTT
>CAMYYB010000091.1 GCA_947303335.1 uncultured Bacteroidales bacterium
CAGCTCGACGAGGCTGCCTTCAAGCGCTTCGGGCCGCATTTTCATTACCTTTGGAACAATATAGGATAAACGCGGGACAAAGGGGCGCAAGGTGCGGGGCGGGGTTGGCCTCGTGGCGCGTTGCCCCTTGTTCCATGTAAAAAGAAAAACACAGACCATTATGTTCGGTAGCATTAACTTTGTGGAGATTTTCAGCTCCTTCATCGTGATGGCGGCCATCATCGACATCTTCGGCTCCATCCCGATTTTCATGAGCATGAAGGAGCAGAACAAAACCATCAAGGCGGGACAGGCCTGCCTGACGGCATTGGGCTTGTTTTTGGCGTTCTTCTTTGCAGGCGACGCCCTGTTGAAACTCTTTGGAA
Source organism: uncultured Bacteroidales bacterium (assembly GCA_947303335.1). Classification (GTDB taxonomy): domain Bacteria; phylum Bacteroidota; class Bacteroidia; order Bacteroidales; family F082; genus Limimorpha. Next base: position 366 of record CAMYYB010000091.1, read on the forward strand.
TTGATGCGGCTTCGTTCGCCGTCGCTGGTTCTTTCGTACTTTTCATTCTGGCAGTTGAGATGATTTTGGGTCGTGAAATCATTAAAAACGAAGGCGGCAAGAGCGGAGCCAGCATCGTGCCAATCGCTTTCCCTTTGATAGCTGGTCCCGGTGCGCTGACGGCCTTGCTCTCCCTGCGCGCCGACTATGCCATTGTCAACATCCTTATCGGGCTGTTGCTCAACATCCTGTTAGACTATATCGTCATCAGCCAGCTCGACCGCATCCAGAAATGGATGGGCGACAACCTGATCTTCATCCTGCGCAAGTTCTTCGGTGTCATCCTCTTGGCCATCGCCGTAAACATGTTCGTGAACAACATCTCCGTGATTATCGCAAGTGTACCAAAATAATTCGCTATCAAACAAATACCTAATAAATAATTCTTAAAACCAAACATTATGCAATTCAAAACAATTTCGCGATTGTTCCTGTTACTGGGAATAATTGGATGGTTTTCGGCTTCATTGAGGGCTGAAGAAATCACCATAGGCAGCGGAACAGACAAAAGCCTGTATCTGCCAAGTTACAGTTATTACAATTATGCATTATCCCAGCAGATTTATACCGCTGAGGAGCTTGGTGGAGCGTCAGGCAGCATCAATAGCATCGCCTTTTACAACGATGGCACCACCCAAACCCGCAACTTTGATATTTACATCGTCAACACCAACAAAGCCAGTTTTACAAGCAACGTAGACTGGATTACCGTCACCACAACCGACAGGGTGTTTAGTGGCAATGTCACTTTAACCGCCGGAACTTGGACGACGATAGCTCTGACTACTCCGTTTGAATACAGCGGCAGCAACATCGCCATCATGGTGGACGACAATACTGGCAGCTGTTCTTCATCAAACCAGCATGTCCAATGTAGAGTGTTCAGCACCACTGGAAGCCAAAGCCTTTATGCCTATAGGGACGGAGCTGATTATAACCCGCTCACTCTTCCTCCAACGGGATCGGGTACCACTTATATAAAGACCTTTAAAAACCAAATCAAGCTGGAAATAGCAACTGCTCCTGTCACTTGCGCCAAGCCTACTGAACTTACAGCCTCTGGCCTCACTGCTCATACCGCTATTTTGGACTGGACCAAGGGCAGTGACGACCAAGACACTTGGGAAATCTATCTAACCCAAACTGCCTCCGATATTCCCGATGATGAATCAGTGGCTACACACAGCGGAAACGTCACAAAGCCTTTTGCATTAAACAATCTTGAATCAAGTTCCAACTACTACGCCTATGTCCGCGCCAACTGCGGCGACACAGACGGCAAGAGCAAATGGAGTACTGGATGCCATTTCTCCACCACCTGCGAAGCCATTGAGACTTTCCCCTTCACCGAAGGCTTTGACGACCTAACCACCAACGGTGAAATCCCAATGTGCTGGAACAACGAAGAAGGCACTACCACCAACGAAAACTATAGATGGTGCTATAACAGCAGTTACGGCACGGGCCATAGCGGAAAATGCGTCCGTTTTGATTCATACAGTAACGGCAATGGATTAACCAATTTCCTGAAAACGCCCGTGATGAGTCTTCCCCAAATCCAGGCCATGCAACTGCGTTTTTGGTATAAGAACCCCAAAGGCGGCGATTTCTCGGTCTTTATCTCAACCGACGGAGGGCAGACTCATGAAACCGCTTTGGCCACTGGCCTAATCAATGCCACTGAATGGACAGAAAAGACCATCGACCTTTCAGATTATAAAGATGAGAACAATGTTGTCATTGTGTTCAAAGGAACCTCCAACTACGGCAGTAACGATGCACGTATCTATCTCGACGATGTTAACATTGAATTGGCTCCTGCCTGTCCGAAGCAGAACGCATTACATGTCACGGCTCTCACTTCCTCATCCGCAACCTTAGACTGGACAGCAGGCAACAGCGAGCAAGACCACTGGGACCTTTACCTCACCACCGATGCAGGTTTTACTCCCGGCGACAACACTTTGCCTACTGTCACCAACACCGACCAGAAGCCCTACACTTTTACAGACCTCAACAACGAGACTGTTTACTTCGCTTTCGTCCGTGCCCGTTGTAGCGATACTGACCAAAGCGACTGGACTGATGCCTGCCGCTTCGTCACCCCTCAGATTCCTGTCATCGTTGACGGCGAGCATCCCTACGGGAATGACTTTGAAAGCACTTGCGGCTGGCTTTTCGTTAATGGAGACCGTCCCAACCAATGGTGCTACGGCTCAGCTGCCAACAACACCCCTGATGGCGAAAAAGCCATTTACATCTCAAACGATGGAGGAACAAGCAACAGCTATACCAACACCAAAAGCGTGGTGTATGCCACCAAAGCTTTCGCTTTCGCCGAAGGCGTTTACACCTTTGCCTACGATTGGAGAGCCAAAGGCAACCAATATTACGACTACATCCGCGTGGCTTTGGTGCCAGCTTCCTACGAAATTGTCGCAAGCGAAAACCCACCTACGTCTTTCGATTCCCAATTACCCACCGGTTGGATTGCCCTTGACGGCGGCTCAAAGCTGAATAACAGCGATGTTTGGAGCACTGCAATAGCCGACGGCATTGCCGTTGCAGCAGGGGAATACAAGATGGTAGTGGCCTGGCGCAACTTGACTTATTCCATCAACCAACCTCCGGCGGCCATCGACAACATCAGTATCAGCCTCTTGACCTGCCCCAAACCCACGTTGAGCTATGTCTCATATTCAGCCACAGCCTATTCCGGCACCGTGCAATGGACAGGCAGCAGCGCCACTGAATTTGAAATCGCCTACAGACCCACAAACGATTTTGACCCTTCAGACTCTACTTTGGAAGATGTCACCCGTGTTCAACTTCAAAACGTGAGCGAGTACACTTATACTTTGGAAAACCTTAGCCCTGAAACCAAGTACTACATCTACGTGCAGGCAAACTGCGGCAGCGAAGACGGCAAGAGCAGTTGGAGCAATAGAACGATTTTCACCACCTCTGCTACTTGCGTCGCCCCTTCAAGCCTGACCAAGGATGCCACCACCTCAAGCACCGTCACTCTCCATTGGACCAAAGGTGCAGAGGAGCAAGACACTTGGCAGTTCCGTTATAAGAAGACTACAGACACCGAGTACACCTACCTCCTCGTTGAGAATCTTGCCACTCCTCAATACACCATAAACGAGCTTGAAGCTGCCACTTCTTATCACGTCAATGTGCGAGCCTGGTGCAGCGACACCGACCAAAGCAAATGGTGTTTTGCCAACCAGACCTACGATTTGACCGTCACCACCGAATGCGGCGCCTTGGCTTTGCCTTATACCTACGGCTTTGAGGACAATTTGGTCACCACATCCCCGTATAGTTCAAACAATCCGTTCCCGAATTGTTGGAGTCGCATCGCCTATCAATCAGGATACTCCGGCAATTACACCTATTACCCATACGTATTCACCGCCACCTATAGCCAACCCTGGGCACATGGAGGGAATGGGGCAAGCAGCACTAACGGCCACTGCCTCTACTTCTACCAAACTTCGAGCTCCACAAACGAATGCGCCGTGCTACCTGAAATAAGCAGTGAATACGAAATGAACCAGTTGCAAATCAGATTCTGGGCTGCCGTCAGGAGTTCGCAAGGCACCCTCAATATAGGTATCATGGAATCCCCAACCGATGCCAGCACATTCACCTCTATTCAGGAAGTGAACATTTCAAACACCTATAGCAATGGCTTCATAGAATTTACTGTTCCTTTCTCAACTTACACTGGAAACGGCAGATACATTGCACTTATGTGCGGAACTGGCAGCACCTATGCGTATTTCTTAATCGATGACATCACCGTCGAGGAAGTTCCCTCATGCCCAATCCCTACAGGCCTTGAGGCAATCGTCAATAGCGCAACACAAACCACGCTGACTTGGACAGCTGGCAGCACCGAAACCTCTTGGGAACTTGAAATCATCGCCGATGGCAGCATCATTTCACAATTGGGACTGGTTACGGGCGAACCCACTTACACGCTAAATACGACTCGTGCCACCGCGTATACCGTTAGAATACGTGCCAACTGCGGCGACGGCGACTACAGCGATTGGAGTGCCCCCATCAGCTTCGTCTCTGACTGCGGCATCTTAACAGTGGACGCAGCACATCCTTACCTCGAGGATTTTGAAAACGTAAGCGCTTCCGACTTCCCTCCCATCTGCTGGGAGAAATTCAGCCACGAGATGTCGGGGTACACCTATTGGTACCTGAACTCAAACAACAGTTTAGGCTCAAGTGCAGCCTTCAGCTATTGGAGCCAAGGTTACGCTTTCCTCGTATTACCGCAGATGCACATTGACGGAGAGACCATGCTTTCATTCGACTATCTCATCAGTTCAGGCACATACGACGAAAGTTGCTCCGTGGTAGTCTCCACCAACGAGATGACCTATGCTGACTTCAACCAAACCCTCTGGGAAGCAGACGCTAACAATCTGCCTACGGGCAAAGCCTCAGCAACCGTCTCGTTAGAGGATTTCAATGGCGAGGATATCTACATCGCCTTCAAGTTCAAAGGCTCAGGCACCAGCGGCTGCACTTGGTATGTCGACAATGTACAAGTCTATGTTCCTATCACCCAAACCAATGAACTGGTTCAAGGCTGGAACTGGTGGTCGCCTAACATTGAGATGGACGGAGCCCAACTGCTTCAAGTCCTCGAACAGGAACTGGGCAGCAATGGAGTCCAAATCCTTTCACAAAACAGCGGCTCACTCATCTATGAAGACGACGAATGGGATGGACATCTACAAAGTATGGTTCCTGAGCAAATGTACATGATTCAAGTCTCAGCTACCTGCACAATAACTCTGACAGGTGAACCCGTCTTCCCTGCGGCTCATCCCATCACCATTTGCAACGGTTATAACTGGATTGGATTCCCCTTGTTCCAAAGCACGACGTTAGCGTCAGCTTTCACTGGTTTCGAGCCAGCAGAAGGTGACCAAATCATTTCTTTTGACGGATCCGCTATCTATGAAGACGGCGAATGGGACGGCAGCCTTACCACCTTGCAGCCAGGCAAAGGATACATATACATTTCTCACGCAACCAACAACAAGACATTGGTGTTCGGAAACAGTGGAAACAGATAATAGGAGTATATCATAACAACAAACGACCAAATTAAGAAAACAAAAGAAAGCATAACCCTAATCAAATCATTAAGAAAATGAAAAGAAAGATTGTCATACTAATCGCCTCCATTCTGCTCCTTGGCTCCATGCAGGCACAGGAGAACCATTACAACGTTACCGACATCCACGCTTTCCAAACCCACATGCTTGTGGTGGCCCAGATTTATCTGAACGGAGTGGAGCAGAGTTCTTCTAACATTGAGATTGGTGCCTTTGTGGGGGATGAAGTCAGAGGCTCTGACAGAGTTGGCCCCCACACGAGCCACAACTATAACAGGGCACACATTGATGTCTATTACACCAATACTGGCGAGAGTGTCCAGTTCAGACTTTATGATCACAGCACTAACACGGAGTATTTGAGCTACTCCATCTCAGTGGAATGCCTCACCCGTCAAGATGGTTATGGCACCAACAAGTATCCCGTAGTGTTTAATTTCAGCGCACCCTTCACCAAGGAAATTGCAGCCTATACAGAGAATGGCGGCTACTACCTCATCACCTCACCCATCGGACAGGTGAATCCCGAGAACGTGAGCAACATGGTTTCAAACAGTTTCGACCTCTACCGCTTCAACCAAAACGCCTCGTTGGAATGGGAAAACTGGGAAGCCGAAAGCACCACCAACTACCACTTCAGCCTGGAGCCTGGCAAGGGGTACCTCTATGCCAACAGCGAGAACGTCACGCTGACCTTCGCCGGCACCCCTTACAGCGGCAGCGGTGAGATTGTCCTAGATTATATCCAAGGAGCAGCATTAACCGGGTGGAACCTTATCGGTAACCCGTATGCCAACAATGCCATTGTGAACAAGCCTTACTATAGGCTGAATGAAGCAGGTAGTGCCCTAAAGACCTCGACTGAAGAAACCTATGTAGAGGCTATGGAAGGCATCTTTGTTCAAGCAACAGAAACCAACCAAACCGCTACATTCACACCTCAAAGGAGCAAAGCAGGACAGCACGCTATCGCCCTTACCAACATCGTGGTGAGTAACAGCAAAGGCATCGTATTGGACAACGCCATCATCCGTTTTGACAAGGGTCAGATTCTCGGCAAATTCCAACTCAACGAAAACAGCACCAAAGTCTATATCAGGCAAGAAGGTCAGGACTACGCCATCGTTAACGCGGACGAAATGGGCGAAATCCCTATCGGCTTTAAAGCTGAGAACAACGGCAGCTACACGCTGAGCTTTACAAACAAAAAAGTCTCCTACTGCTATCTACACCTTATTGACAATCTCACCGGCAACAACATCGACCTGCTTCAGACTCCCACCTACACCTTCAACGCCCTGACCACCGACTACGCCAGTCGCTTCAAGTTGGTGTTTGCTATTGATGGCTCTTCGTCTCTTTCGGCAGGCTCAGAAACTTTTGCATTCATCAATGATATGGGCAACCTTTGCATTATCGGAACCGAAAACTCGGCTACACTCCAGTTGATTGACATCCTCGGCCACATGATACACAGCGAACAGTTCAGCGGCAACTACGAAAGCAAACTCAATGCGGCTCCCGGCATCTACATGCTCCGTCTCATCCAAGGCGAAGATGTGAAAGTGCAAAAGATAATCGTCAACTAAAAGCAAAGAGAATCAAAATCGTATCCATTTTTCTTTCATATTGTTGGGCCGGCGGCGCAAGCTGCCGGTTTTTTTAGACCAAAAGAGAGGGCAACCCAATCATGGATTGCCCTCGCCTTCCTTAAATACTCAAACTTAACCGATTATTCCACGATTACCTTTTGTATATAGCGGCTGCCATCACGAAGGATGGAAATAAAATACACCCCTTTAGGGCAATCGTTCAAGTCCAAATGGGTCTCTTGTCCAACGACATTACCGTTCATCACGACTTGACCCATAATATTATATACTTCATAGTCAAAGCTCTGTGTATTGGCTACCGACAAAGTCAAAACGCCTGAAGTTGGATTGGGATAGGCCATAAAGCCCATCTCGTTTTCACTCACAGCTTCCACCTCTACGATGATGACGTGAATGTTGAAATCGACATACTGCCCATCGCTGATTGCACGCAGGGTAAGGTCAAACTCAGCTCCCTCTTCCGTTTCGCGGGTCAGCACCAGAATTTTGTCACTCATCGAGGCCGTCAATACTTCTGGATTCGGATTGGACACCATCTCGTAGGTGATTCCCTCATCCGGGTCGTCGGGGTCACTGGCTACACCGTCAAGATTGACTTCAATGGTCTGCGGATAGTCGTTGAAGACCACTTCCTGAACGGGATTCATGACAAAAGGCGGCTCATCAACAACAGCGTTAATGATGACGTGTACGTTGAAGTTGACGTATTGTCCGTCACTGGTGGCACGCATCGTGAGGTCAGCAGTAGCCTGATCCGCGTTGCGGCGCGTCATCACCAAGACTTTTCCGCTCATCGACGTATTCAAGGCATCGGCATTCGAGTTGCTGATGATCATGTATACAATATTTTCATCGGGATCGTCAGGGTCGGAAGCCACACCATCAAGATTGACTTGGAGGGTCTGTGGATACTCATTGAAAACCACGTCCGATACGGGGTTAACAATATAAGGAGGTTCGTCAACGTAGGCGTTGATGATGACATGAACAATGAAGTCGACCGACTGTCCGTCGCTGGTGGCACGCATCGTGAGGTTGGCCGTAGCTTGGTTGGCGTTCTGGCGGGTCATCACGAGGATCTTGTTGTTCATCGTGGCGTTCAGCGCACTCGGGTTGGAGTTGCTGACGATGCTGTAGGTGATTTGGTCGTCAGGGTCATCCGGGTCGGTGGCTACGCCATTAAGATTGACTTGGAGCGTTTGCGGATAGTCGTTGAAGACCACATCCGACACGGGATTCACAATATAAGGAGGCAGGTCGGGAGCGGCACCGCCACCATTGAAATTGTCCATGCAGAAGTAGGCGGGCGTAATCATGCCACCATAGTTGCTCTTCGTGGAAGAGAGGCTGAACGAGATAGAGGCCACAGGGCCCAAGGGACTGAGGTCGAACCATTCCCAAGTATCGACGACATAGTCCTCTTCATTGTTCGCGAAGCGGTAATCGGCGAGATAGAAATCCAGCTCGCCCACCGTCTGCCCGTTGGCGTTCTTGCCTGTAGCTGTCAATTTGAACCAGTCGGGGTCATCGCCAGTGAGTCCACCGAAAGGTGTTTGACCCATGCTGCCTTCAAAGATATCCTGATAGGCCCACAGGTTGTTGGTGATATAACATCCTGTGACAGTGTGTGTCTGTCCGTCGGCAGCATAGACTTCGGTCTGCATCCCGTAAGTATAGGCCACTGCATACTGTGACGAACCGTCGTAGCCGACACCAGGGACAGCTGTGTACTGGGCATTCAGTCCCGTTTGGTTCAAATCAGTACGGTTGGAGGCCGTGAAGCCACCCCAATAACCGTATTCATTAAAATTGGTGAAAAGCCAGCCACCGCTGGGCATTTCGTTTTCACCGACAGGGGGCTGCCAGATGCCGCCACTGCCGAGTGGTACGTCTTCAAATGTGGCCGGCTCCTGCGCCAAGGCCATCGTCGCCATAACAAGCGAAAGGAAAAGAAATAGACTTTTTCGCATAATACATTGATTATTACGAATTGAAATAATGCTGCAAGACCGTCGCAAGAAACGATGCGTAATTGCCACGCTTAGCGTCGCCCTTGTTCCCGAAGGCTTGCAATGAATTACCCTGATTGGCAGGTCTTCTGACTCGTCCGAGCCTGTCGCCTTCCCATCCAGATGAGCCGGACAGTGGCTTGTTTGACAGACCTTACACGGAC
>CAMYYB010000092.1 GCA_947303335.1 uncultured Bacteroidales bacterium
CGATGTTTCTCAATTTTGAAATGTTTAAACTCATTATTTTATCTGATTTTCAATTTATTACAATTCTAAATGGGTCTCCCGATTTGAGCGGCAAAAGTACGGAAAAATTTTGGAATAACGTTTTTAATGTTCAAAACCTTCGACATTTACAAAAAAAATGTATCTTTGTCGCGCATAAAGTCAGCCAGACTAATCAAACTAACCGACAAAAAGCAGATAAAATGAAACGTATAATCAGCACCTTACTTATTTGCGCATTTGCTATGGGTTCTTCTTTTGCTAGTTCACTTGTCGACAGCATCGCCCAACCCAGTCATATTATATTGACCAGACACGATGCCTCTGGAAACATGCTAAGTTCGTCATATGCAGACTTCGGCTATTATGGCAACGGAAAACTCAAGACTTTCAATTATGCCTATGGTGATCCCGGCAAGACTTATTCTTATGACGGAGATTTTCTCACGAAAATACGAATCAAGAATGGTACCGAGCACCCAGTCTATTTTGAAACCTTCAGATATTATTATGTGAACAACAAAGTAAGCAACATCTACCATGATGGAGATGAGTATGGGATAACACACTCCTACAGAATTGGGTTTACATACGATGCATACGGCAGGCTTGAAAAGAAAGAGCTCTTCGACTATTACAATTATTATTTCAACGAAACAGATTCTCTCTGGAGTTACTGGACTTACGAGTATTTTGACAATGGGAAGACAAGAAAGGAAACGATGTATGAGCATCCGTACTCCAAAGAATATGAGGTGATTTCCATTGAAACCTATCGTTATGATGACGATTACCGATTGATTTCCATCCAAAAAGACTCGGAAACATCGCCCCTGACTTTGACAACCTACACCTACACCGACAATGGCGAATTGGAAACCGAAACCAAGCAAAACTGGGAAGACGGCCAATGGGTCAATGCGAGCAAGTTTGTGAATGTTTTCGACTTTGAAGGTCGCATCGAGGAACACCAGATGGGCGAATGGTCGGGCGACGAATGGAATCTCAACAAGAAAGCTTTGTACGTATATGATGCAAATGGCCTATGCAAGAACATTTCGATTTTTAGAGAAACCGAGGACCTTTTGGCTTGGGATTATGAGGACGACACTCTCTTTTATGTCTATCAGCCATTCAAAAACAGCATTTCCATTTTTAACAATCCTTTGCTGTCCATGCAGGAAAAGGATTTGCATGAATGTTGCGGTTCCTACAACGAAATGGAGATTGAGTATATTTATACCGAAACCCCAACTTATAATTCCGTTGAAGAGAAGGACAACGAGGCCTGCAAGGTGTATCCCAATCCCGGCAACGGCTCTGTGACTATTACCGCCCCCTTCGAGCGTTCGGTCATCCGTTTCTACGATCTTCAAGGACGTTTGGTTCACGCACAACTTTTCGACTTCCAAACTAATATCAACACCACCGACTGGAAATCAGAGCTTTATCTATGGGAAATCTGCCAAGACACCCAAAAAATCGCCTCGGGGAAGTGGATTAAGCAGTAATCAGAGTTTTACAATCTTTCCAAACCGTCTGTTGCCGTCGATGTCTATGGTTTAGCACTCATCGAAGACCCTAAGTTCAACTTAGAAGTGCGAAAGTAACGCTGAAGGCTTTGCCGTTCCACCGGCTCGCGAATTATCGTTTCAATTATAGAATTTCTATAATAGAGTTTCTATAATTGAAAAGTTTTGTACCTTTGCCGAAAAAAAGAAGCGTTATGACGAATCCGTTTTTCATCACCGGCATCATTCCCGAGCCCTATTTCTGCGACCGAGAGAAAGAGACACAACAGCTTGTCCGCATCATTGAGAACAAGGCCCACATTCTGTTGACTTCCGCAAGAAGAATGGGAAAGACGCAGCTTATCTACCATGTGTATGAGCAACCTGCCATCAAAACGGCCTTCCACACCTTCTACGTTGACATTTTCCCCACCACAAGTCTCCACGAGATGGTGCTCTTCCTCAGCAAAGAAATCTATTCAAAACTGGTTCCAATGGGGAAAAGAGCCCTGAATTTCTTCCTCAGTACCCTCAAGTCGCTGGCGGGAAGTTTGGGCTACGACCCTATAACGGGTATGCCCTCGTTTGATGTCAAGTTGGGTGACATCCATAATCCGGAGCTCACCCTCCAAGAGATTTTCAACTATCTCGAACAGGCCGATAAGCCCTGCATTTTCGCTATCGACGAGTTCCAACAAATCACCCATTATCCCGAGAAAAACGTGGAAGCCCTGCTCCGCACCTATATCCAGCGTATGAACAACTGCTTGTTCATCTTTGCGGGCAGCAACCGCCATATCCTCGAAAACATGTTCAACTCTACCGCAAGGCCTTTCTATAACAGCACGGAACAATTCCATTTGGAGAGGATATCCAAAGAGGTATACACCAATTTTATCATTCAACACACTACTGATGCAGGAAAGAACATTACCCCCAAGGCGGCAAGCCTCGCCTACGACCTGTTTGAGGGGCATACCTATTTCGTTCACCATATCCTGCATAATGCCTTTGCCGACGCGAATCCACAAAAACCTATAGACGAGGAAGACATCAGGATCGCTTTGGATGAATTATTGGAAGCTCGGGGACGTTCTTTTTCAAACATCTTGAACAAGCTCAACTTCAAGCAAAAAGAAACCCTTGTCGCCATTGCCAAAGAAGGAAAAGCCAGCGGCGTGACCTCGGTGGCTTTTGTCAAGAAGCACGCCCTCAAGTCTGCAAGTTCGGTTCAATATGCCATAACCACCCTCTTGGAAGACCAGTTGATAACTTACGAAGATAGCGGTAAAACGAAAATCTATTCTGTTGCCGACCGTTTCTTGGGGTATTGGATAAAGAAAAACTATTGAAGAACTTTGCAAGTTCATCGACACCGCAAAGACTGACATCCAGCAAATCATTCACGATGGATTGGAGAAGGTTCGCAAGGGACAAGAGAATTAAACTACCTTTCCTGTAACTACTCGCCACTCGCCAGGCTGCAAGCCATCAAGCGAGAGTTTGCCTATTTGCGCCCTAATCAGGCGAAGTGTGGGGAAACCCACTGCGGCAGTCATGTGGCGTACCTGCCGGTTCTTACCTTCTATAAGCGTAAGGGCAACCCAACTCGTAGGAATGTTGGCCCGATACCGTATGGGCGGCACCCTATCCCACAAGCCTTCAGGTTCATCGATAATTTCAGCGCGACAAGGCTTGGTGCGATAGCCCTTGAGGTTCACCCCTCTCATCAACTGCCTGACAGCCTCTTGCGTAATCTGTCCGTCCACCTGAGCCCAATAGGTCCGTGGATGCTCATATTTAGGGTCTAACAACCGCTTCACCAACGGACCTTCGTCCGTAAGCAACAAGGCTCCTTCGCTGTCGTGATCAAGGCGACCCGCAGCATAGACACCAGGAGGAAAACCAAACTCATCCAAAGCACGATGGCCTGCCTCTGGAGTGAACTGACTGAGCACACCGTAAGGTTTGTTGAAGAGTAACACCATAGCTTTATGTCCGATTGCATTTCTATGGCAAAATTACACTTTTCTCCCAATGGCTCAAAGCAAATGTGTGGTTTTTGTCGAAAAAAGGGCATTTTTATCAATTTAATCCCTATCTTTGCAAATTCAAACTATGAGGGAAGTAGTAACACATAACGACATCAAGAATGCCTTGGGCTTGAAAGGTTTCTTCGGCACCTGTACTGCACATCTGCTTTTCGGAGTGATGGGGCTGGGCGAAATCAACCGCCTATTTGACGGGGCTGCCGACTATCAAGGGCGCGAGTTTGCCGACCACCTCCTCGAAAACATGGGCATCACTATTGATGTCCGTCCCGAGCAGTTAGAGAACATTCCCAAGGAAGGCGGCTTCATCTTGGTGAGCAACCATCCTTTCGGCGGCATCGAGGGCGTAATGCTCTATAGTATGATTGCCAAGGTGCGTCCCGACTTCAAAATAATGGCCAACTTCATCCTGTCACACATCCCAAACCTCAAGGAAGCTTTCTTCTCCGTCAACCCGTTCACCGACAATCCCGAATGGAAAAGCAGCGTAGGCGGCATCAAGGGTGCTATCCGACATATTGCTGATGGGCACGGGTTGGGTGTGTTCCCCGCCGGCGAGGTCTCCCGTTATCATGGGCACGACTATCCGGAAGACCTACCTTGGAGTCCCTCAATAGCCCGCATCATCAAAAACGCAGGCGTACCCGTTATCCCTGTGTTTTGGGAAGGACGCAACTCTCGCCTCTTCTATGCCGTCGACCGGATTCACAGCATGTTGGGTACCGCCCGACTGACCCGTGAGTTAGCCAACAAAAAAGGCACACGCTTTGTCGTGCAAGTGGGCAAGCCCATCCTGCCCACCGAGGTTGCACTCTATGAGAAGCCTGCCGATTTGGCGGCCTATCTGCGCAGCCGTTCATACGCCCTTGAAGCCAACATCGTCAAGCCCAAACCCGAGAAGGAAGCCAAACCTATGGCCGAGATTGATGCGCCTACAGATGTGTCACTCATGCAAGCCGAGCTGCAGGCCATTCGCAAAAAGTCGTTCCTCTATTCCGCTTCCGACTACGATTGTTATTTGGCCGAACACGACGACATTCCCAACCTCATGCACGAGATAGCCCGCCTGCGCGAAATCACCTTCCGCGCCGTAGGCGAAGGAACAGGGAAAAGCCTCGACCAAGACGATTTTGACCTCTATTTCAAACACCTGATTCTTTGGGACAACAACCAGCAACGTATCGCTGGCTGCTATCGGCTCGGCATCGGCAGTGAAATTATCCCTAAATACGGAGTCAAAGGCTTCTATGTAAGCACCCTGGTTCATATTGACGACTCGTTTTCCGACAAGCTGAGCCACACCATCGAACTGGGCCGGTCCTTCGTGAGCATCGACTACCAGAAGGAAGTCCTCCCCTTGGTGCTACTGTTGCGGGGTCTGTCCGACGTAGTGGTGCGTTATCCCGAAAGCCAACATTTCATTGGACCGGTGAGCATCAGCACTTGGTACCCTAAGTTCTACCAAAGCCTGATTGCCCGTTTCGTCTCAGAGAAACACGCTGTCGAAGCCCCTCTGCATGACAAGGTGACACCCATGACACCTTTCGTCCCCGACTACCTCAAGGTAGACACCGACGTACTGTTACAGCACAACATGGCCAGCATCGACAAATTCGACAAATTCCTGTTCCGCCTCAGCGACGGAGCCTATCGGATGCCCACCTTATATAAGAAATACCTGAAACTGAACGCCAAGTTCCTCTGCTTCAACGTCGACCCTGACTTCAACGACAGCCTTGACAGCCTGCTGTTCTTGACTTACACCGACTTCCCAGAAGACGAGGTAATGCCCCTTTTCCGCGACAGCAGCGACGAGGAGAAAGAGACCGTCAGAAAACGCTTCGGGTATTGCTGAGGAGATATTTTTAGAAAGAGGAACAAATCCATGAGAATTGCCAGAGAAATATTCGGTTACACACTTGGCGGCATCCTCTTGTTCGGACTGCTATCTTTTTTGTACTTGAACTTATAAACGACATTTTTGTAATTTTGCATCATGGAACGAAACCCGATTATTGGCGTCACTCCACTTTGGGATGTGGAACACAAAAGTGTTTGGATGCTGCCGAATTATTTGGATGGCATTAAGGCTGCTGGAGGCTTACCCATCATCTTACCACTTGAGATGGATGAAGAAGATGCAGACCGTATCGTGGAAACTTGCGACGGATTTCTGTTTACAGGTGGACAGGATGTTGGCTCTTGTCAAGAGCGCGACAAGTTGGAAACACTCTTACTGTCAAAAGCTTTACAATCCAACAAGGCCGTCCTCGGAATCTGCCGAGGGCTCCAGTTCATCAATGTATTTTTGGGTGGTACGCTCTGGCAGGATCTTCCTTCACAGCATCCTTCGGAAATTGTACACAGACAAAGCAAGCCATACGATGCTCCAACACATAAAGTCGTGCTGAACGGAGAGCTCAAAACGTTGTTAGGCAAGGATACCCTTGATGTGAACACGTTGCATCACCAAGCCATAAAAGAACTTGGTAATGGTCTGACACCGATGGCTATTGCTCCTGATGGCATCATCGAAGCGGCTCGGCTGGAGAGCAAGTTTTTCGTCCGGGGCGTTCAATGGCATCCTGAGTACATGTTCAAGACAGACCCAGATAGCCTGACCCTATTCTCATGCTTCATTCATCACTGTAGATGAACTCCAAGATATGAAGACCATCGACATGACTAACATGTGCTCTCAGAATTGTTCTTAAAAAACTCAAACTAAATGAATTGGAAAATTATTGTTATTGAAACAGCCTTCGCCCTATTGCTGGCCACAAGCTGCAATCACCAAAAACAAGAACAGTCAAACATGAACAAGGAAAGCAATGAATTGACCGCTTTCGATGTGCAGGAAGCGTTTGAAAAGAACGGATTCACGTGGTTTACCGAAAACCTCATCCTTTGCAGTGGTGACGCCACTCGGAACAACGCAATGACCATCGGATGGGGCAGCATCGGAAACTATCTCGGCCACAAACGTCCAGCCATTACCGTATATGTGGCACCCGGTCGCTACACATGGGAGTTTATGGAGAAGTACCCACGATTCACCATCATGCAGTTCGACGACCCTTCCATCTGGCAATATATGGGCAAGAACAGCGGACGTGATGGAGACAAAGCCGCTGCTCTCGGTCTCCATGTTGCCTATACCGAGCATGGAACCCCATATTACGAGGAGGCAAGTCTTGTCATCGAATGCGAAACTATGACAGCATGGCACCAAGCCGAACAGGACTTTCGCAACGATACACCCAAAAACTGGTATGACGGCTTTGAACCTGGCATCCACACCATATACATCGGCGAAGTGATAGGCGCTTGGAGAAGATGAATTATTCGTAATGCCTAATCCTCACCTCTATTCCATCAGCTGCCAGCTGTGATGGGATTCCGCTTACATTCGTCTGACTATAGTGATAGGGGAACAGCACTTTCGGCTTGACCACCCGTGCCGCGCTGACAAGTTGCTCAACGGTCATCGTATAAGGCTGATTGCAAGGCAAGAAAGCGATGTCAATATCTTTTATATCAGCCATTTCGGGAATATCTTCGGTATCAGCGGCAATATAGATTCTCAGTCCATCGAGCGTGAGAATAAAACCGTTATCCCTTCCTTTTGGGTGGAAGTTCTGGTGTCCTTCTGTAGTGTTATAAGCGGGAACGGCCTCAACGGTAAAGTTATCGGCCAACTGAAGAATATCGCCGTTGGCCATCACGGTGCCATAACCAAGCATTTCAGTGCAACGTTGGTTGGTAATCAGTTGGGTATGGTCGCCTGTCAGTAACTTAATGGCGGCGGTGTCAAGATGGTCGAAATGCTCGTGGGTGACGAAAATGTAATCGGCTTTAGGCATAGAAGCATAGTCGATGGTTTTCTCACCCATCTTTGCCACAGGGTCAATCTCGATTTCAGTGCCATCAAATTCAATACGCATAGAGGCATGAACAAGCGCATGGATGCTGACCGTCTTTCCGCTCTGAGTGGTAAATCTATCGACTTCGTAAGCGCTCTCGTTCTTCTCAACCGGCTTACCCGCATTGATCCATGCCATAATGCCACCTTCCAGATTCACGACCTTATAACCCTCTTTGACAAGCAGCCCAGCAGCATTAGCTGAACGCCTTCCACCTCTGCAATACACCGCAATAGTCTTGCCTGCCGGTAGGGTAGATTTCGCTTCATCTATAAATCCATCTTGTTTTACATCGATATTGATGGCGTTTTGAATATGCCCGTCGTTGTATTCTTCAACGGTTCTTACATCAAGCAGAACGACATCATAATCTTCAATACGTGATGCAAAAGCATTGACATCCGTGTTTTCATAACCTTGTTGGCCACATGCGGCCAATCCCAAGAGAGCGAGTAAACTGGTGATGATCTTTTTCATGGTTCCTTTGTGTTTGAGGCGGTAAAGATAGAAAAAAATGTTGTCACCAACATAAAAAACAAAACCCCGCCAAATTTTGGCGGGGTTTGTGGAGCATAACGGAGTCGAACCGATGACCTCTTGCATGCCATGCAAGCGCTCTAGCCAACTGAGCTAATGCCCCTTCGTTTGCGGCTGCAAAAATACAACTTTTTTCAATCCACCAAACTTTTTTGAGAAAATTTTTCTGTTTTTTCGTTTTTTCTCCCTAAAACAGATGTAATACCGTACCTTTGTAGCCCAATTCCATCCATCCAAGATGGATGCCATAAACGAATAATAAACTTATAGAACCATGACAATCAAAGAGATACAAGATAGCATCGTGGAAGACTTCTCCATGTTTGACGACTGGATGGACCGCTACGCCATGTTGATAGAAATGGGCAAGGAATGCCCAATCATCGATGACAAATACCGTGACGAGGCCCATCTTATCAATGGATGCCAGTCGCGGGTGTGGCTCAACGCCGAGCTGAAAGACGGAAAAGTGTACTACAGTGCCGACAGCGACGCCGTCATCACCAAGGGCATCGTCAACTTATTAATAAAGGTGTTCTCTGGACAGACACCAGAGGATATCCTCTCCGCCGACCTCTCGTTTTTGGACGAAATTGGCTTGAAAGAGCATTTAAGCCCGACCCGTTCCAATGGCCTGCTCTCTATGCTGAAGCAGATGTTGCTTTATGCTGAAGCGTTCAATCTAAAAACACAACAGCAATAAGCAGCCGCAGACGGGCATGATAGCACAACAAGTCAATACATAAAATCCATCGGGGAATAATTGGCATAATCGCCATCCAAGCCCAATTCGGCCTTGGCCTCGTCGGATAACATGCTGATATCCCAAACGGGGTCGAACGTTAGTTCGACCTCGACTTTTTTTACCCCCATGATTGCCTGTACGCGAGCCTTCACCTCTGCAGGCAGGGTCTCTGCCACAGGGCAGTTGGGTGCCGTCACCGTCATCACAATCTTCACGTTGCCTTCTTCATCCACATCAATGCCATAGATCAGATGAAGAGTCCAAATATCCACCGGAATCTCAGGGTCGTAAATGGTTTTTAAGACACTGATAACGGTTTCTTTCAGTTTGTTTTTTTCTTCCTCGTTCATTTCTCAAGTAAATCTTTCGCCATACCCAAGAACATCAACGCCACAGCATTGAAATCCATGTTCAAATCCTTACTCA
>CAMYYB010000093.1 GCA_947303335.1 uncultured Bacteroidales bacterium
AAGATATGTCAAACGATGCGACCTTCCTGTCGCGTTCGACCATCAACACCAAGGAGACCATTAAGTGGGAAGACGGCAACGAATACCCCTTGGTGAAGCTTGAAATCTCCAGCGCATCACATCCCTTCTACACCGGTAAGATGAAGTTGGTTGACAGTGCCGGTCGTGTGGATAAGTTCAACAACAAGTACAAGAAGTTCTTTGAAAAGAAAGAAGCCAAGTAAGTTGGACTGTAATGAGAAAAAGAAGCTCTTGCATTTGCGAGGGCTTTTTTTTTGTCTTGGCATTATTATTGTCGTATCTTTGCCCCACCATATTATTAAAGTGTGAATCGACTACGGACTGACATTTTGTCGCCACGAAACAAAATATGCTTTTATGAGTTATAAAGTTGAACCCGAATTATTATCAGATATGATGGACTCTAATGCTGAGTTCATACCTGTGTTGACCATTGAGGATGGGCATCTTGGACAGAATGATGAGATGCCAGAGGAACTACCTATTTTGCCTTTGCGCAACTCGGTGCTTTACCCGGGGGTGGTCATTCCCATCACCGTGGGACGCGACAGGTCTATACAGTTGGTGAAGGAATACAACCGAAAGCGAAAGGTCATCGGTGTCATTGCACAAAAGGAGTCGAATGTGGAAGAACCAATGTTTGATGATTTGTATAAAGTGGGTACTTCGGCACAGATTCTCAAAACCTTTGAGATGCCTGATGGCAATGTGACAGTTATCATACAAGGTAAACGTCGTTTCGAAATAGTGGAACCGACGCAAATCGAACCTTATCTTAAAGCCACAGTGATGCCTTATGCGGCTTCAGATGATATCCCCAATACACGTAAATTCAGTGCTTTGCTGCAATCGGTAAAGGAGTTGGCCATTCAGGTTATCGCTCGTTCACGCAATCTGTCACAAGAGGCGGGCTTCGCCATCAAGAATATTGATGACCCCGTTTTTCTACTCAATTTTGTAGCCAGTAACGTGGAGGCAGATATGCCTGTCAGACAAGGGCTTTTGGAGTCGCGTAACCTCAATCAGATGGCTACTGATTTACTGTCTGTGCTTTCCGATGAGCAGCAAATGCTGGAACTGAAGCATCAGATTCAAAGCAAGGCGCGTGTCGATATGGACAAACAACAACGTGAATATTTTCTTAATCAGCAGCTCCGAACCATTCAGGAAGAATTGGGAGGTACACCCAATGAACAGGATGTCAAGGAACTATCGGAGAAGGCGGCTAAGAAGAAATGGCCAAAGGAAGTAGCTGAGGTCTTTGACAGAGAGCTGAAGAAACTGGAACGCACACACCCACAAGCATCTGAATACGGCATGCAACTCAATTATTTACAGTACCTCGTTGACTTGCCTTGGGAGGAGTATACCAAAGACAACTTCGATCTGAAACGCGCCCAACGTATATTGGATGCCGACCATTTCGGCTTGGACAAGGTGAAAGACCGTATTGTTGAACATCTGGCTGTGTTGAAGTTGCGTAACGATATGAAAGCTCCTATTTTGTGCCTTGTTGGTCCTCCTGGCGTGGGTAAAACCTCGTTAGGTAAGTCCATTGCCCACGCCCTAAACCGAAAATATGTCAGAATGTCATTAGGTGGCGTGCGCGACGAGTCGGAACTTCGTGGGCACCGCAAGACCTATATCGGTGCTATGCCGGGACGTATCATTCAGAATCTGCGCAAGGTGAAATCGGGCAACCCAGTCTTTGTCCTCGATGAAATCGACAAGGTGAGTGGCAACAACATCAGCGGTGATCCACAGGCTGCCCTACTTGAAATCCTTGATCCCGAACAGAATAATGCTTTCTACGACAACTTCATCGAGTTAGATTACGACCTTTCGAAGATTCTTTTCATTGCCACAGCCAACACCCTGTCGACTATCCATCCTGCCTTGCGCGATCGTATGGAGATTATCGACCTGAGTGGTTATCTGCGAGAAGAGAAATACGAAATCGCCAAGCGTCACCTTATCCCCAAGCAAATGCAGGAACATGGTCTTGATGCTAAACAGATTGTTTTCCCGAAAGATATTGTGATGCACATCATTGATGACTATACCCGCGAGGCAGGTGTGCGCAATCTTGAACGCCGCATAGGCGACATGATGCGTTTCCGTGCTAAGCAGGTGGTCAAAGATGAGGCTTTTGACAAGAAACTTACAATGGATGATGTGAGAAAAGTGTTGGGTGTACCGATGCACCATGATGAGGACGAAGTGAAACATACGATGCCTGGTGTGGCTACGGGATTGGCTTGGACTCAGGTGGGGGGTGAGATTCTGTCCATTGAGGTCAGCCTGAGTAGGGGAGGTGGACACCTCTCATTGACCGGAAACCTTGGCGACGTGATGAAGGAGTCAGCTACCATTGCCTTCGAGTTCATCAAGTCACATGCTTCGCAGCTCAACATTAACCCTGATGTTTTTGAGTCTTGGAACGTTCATGTTCACATCCCCGAAGGTGCAACGCCTAAGGATGGCCCTTCGGCAGGTATCACTATGCTTACCGCTCTCACCTCAGCTTTCACTCAACGTAAGGTGAGGGGACAACTGGCGATGACGGGAGAGATTACCTTGCGTGGGCGGGTGCTTCCTGTGGGTGGCATCAAGGAGAAAATCCTCGCCGCCAAGCGCAATGGCATCACTGACCTCATTTTGTCACTTGACAACGAGCACGACATCAAAGACATTAAGGAAGACTACATCAGCGGCTTGAAGTTCCATTATGTGGAGCAGATGATGCAAGTGCTTGATATGGCTCTGGAAAAGGAACAGGACTCCAACGACCTTGACTACAACAAATATCTCCGCAACCTCCATCCTGAAGTGATAGGGTTTAAGAATCGATAAAATGGCTATGGATAGGTTATTGCGAAATGGAGCGACGAAGCAATTCAGACGGTTGCTACTTGGCTTTTTTACTGGATTGCTTTGCTGCACTCGCAATGAGACAAAGCGAGGCTTCCATTTTGTTGTGGCGTTACTGTCTTTTGTGTTGCTCATTTCATGCGGTCGACATCAGGATAACGATAAATGCCTTTCCATCTTCAAGTATAATGAGAGTGCAGGTATTCTTACCTTAGATCCCATCTATGCGAAAGACTTGCCTCATATCTGGGCATGCAACCAAGTTTTCAACAGCCTTGTGGCATTCGATGAACACATGAATCTTGTCCCGATGGTGGCCAAGTCTTGGGATATCAGCGAGGATGGTCTTAGGTATACTTTTCATCTTCGTAATGATGTAGGGTTCCACGAGGATACATGTTTTACTATGAAATCCCGTTGTGTGACCGCTCAAGACTTCGTTTATTCCTTTAACCGCGTAGTCGACAAGCACCTCAATTCCCCTGGAATGTGGATTTTCGCTTCTGTTAAGCATGAGGATGAGCAATACGCTTTTACCGCCATTGACGACACCACTTTCCAGATAGAATTAGCTAAACCCTTCCCGCCCTTTTTGGGCATCCTCTCGATGACCTATGCTTCTGTAGTGCCTCGCGAAGCCATCGAATATTATGGCGACGATTTCCGCCGTCATCCAGTAGGGACAGGACCTTTCAGGTTCCAATACTGGAAAGAGAATGTAAAACTGGTTTTCCGTAAGAATTCAGACTATTTTGAATTGGACGAGAAAGGAGAAAGGTTGCCCTATATAGATGCCGTTTCCATCAGTTTCCTCATTGACAAACAGGTTGCTTTTCTCGAGTTCATCAAAGGCAAGTTCGATTTTATGTCGGGCATTGACGCACGCTACAAAGACGAGTTGCTGACCTACGACGGACAACTTCGCCTGAAATATAAGGACAAGATAGACCTTGTTACTGAACCTTATCTCAACACCGAGTATTTCTCTTTCTTTATCGATCCCGATGATAGTTT
The DNA here is from genome assembly GCA_947303335.1 of uncultured Bacteroidales bacterium. Lineage (GTDB taxonomy): Bacteria > Bacteroidota > Bacteroidia > Bacteroidales > F082 > Limimorpha. The sequence goes on from CAMYYB010000093.1 coordinate 3,907, forward strand.
AGGCATCGACCGCTCGCGGGCTTTGCGGCAGGCTGTCAATCTCTGTATCGACCGAGAGAAGATGCTGCGCTATTTGCGCAATGGCATTGGCGAACCTGGTACTGGTGGTATGATTCCGGTGGGTCTCCCTGGACACAGTAGTTCCATTGGCTACGGCTATGACCCGAAGCAAGCGCGGCGCTTGGTGGCGGACAACCATTTGGACGGCTATCTCTTGCAACTCTCCACCGTTGCCGACTATGCTGACATAGGCAAGTTCGTGCAGAGTCAGGTGGAACAGATAGGTCTTCGTTGTAAGATGGAGGTGATGCCACCAGCCACAATGCGAAGCATGCGTTCCAATGGTAGCCTGTCCTTCTTCCGTAGTTCTTGGGTGGCCGACTATCCCGATGCCGAGAACTACCTCTCGTTGTTCACAACTGCGAATTTCGCACCGGTTGGTCCCAACTATACACATTATTCCAATTTCGAATACGACCGTCTCTATGAGCAAGCCTTATTGTGCAATGACTTGCAGGAACGCGCTAGGTATTACACCGAGATGGACAGCCTGATGATGCGAGATGCTCCGGTGGTGGTGCTATTCTACGATGAGGTGCTGCGCTTTGTCAACCAGCGTGTGCAGGGACTGGGAAGCAATCCTATTAATTTGTTGGATTTAAGGAGGGTGAGAATTGTAGAATAATTCCACTCCTTTTGGCTTGCTATTGTGCATTATCTTTGTATCTTTGTGGTCAATAAAGATTGTTTCAATAGTTTAATACCATGAAAATCAAACTTTTATTTCTTTCAATGCTACTGATGGGCGTTTTCTGCCTGAACGCCCAAGAGGAAGCACGCATGCTGCGCTTCCCCACCATCCACGGATCTAACGTGGTGTTTAGCTATGGCGGCGACCTGTATTGTGTCGACATCAAGGGTGGCATCGCCCACAAAATCACCAATGATCCGATGGGTTATGAGATGTTTGCCCGCTTTTCGCCTGATGGCAAACACTTGGCCTTCACCGCCCAATACGACGGCAATACTGAGGTCTACGTGATGCCTTTTCCTGAATGCGGTACACCTACTCGACTGACCTACACACCCACACTGGGACGCGACGACATCAGCGACCGCATGGGACCCAACAACATCGTGATGACCTGGAAGGACAACGAGAACATTGTCTTTCGCTCGCGTAAAGAGAGTTGGGACGACTTTGTGGGGCAGCTTTTCGTCACCAACATCAACGGTGGACTATCTGAACAGTTGCCTCTGCCAGAAGGCGGGTGGATTTCCTATTCGCCCGACGGCAAACAGATTGCCTACAATCGTGTGATGCGCGAGTTCCGCACGTGGAAGTATTATCGTGGCGGTATGGCCGACGATGTGTGGATTTACGACTTCAAGTCAAAAAAGATTGAGAACATCACCAACAACAACGCACAGGATATATTTCCCATGTGGGTAGGCAACAAGGTATACTTCTGCAGCGACCGAGACCGTACGATGAACTTGTTCTGTTATGACCGCAGTACCAAGCAGACTACCAAGGTGACGGACTACACCTATTATGATATCAAGTGGCCCTCGCAGGGCGACAGTGACATCGTTTATGAGAATGGAGGTCAATTGTTCCGCTACAACCTGAAGGATGGCAAGGTGTATTCCATCCCCGTGCAGATGGCCAATGACAACAAGTCGACCCGTACCAAATATGTGGATGCCTCTAAGTTCATCAATTCGAGCACCATCTCGCCCGACGGCAAGCGTGTAGCTTTCGGCGCTCGTGGTGATGTGTGGACCGTGCCAGTCAACTCGGGCATCACTCGCAACCTAACGCAGAGTGACAACTCTCATGACCGCAATGTGGCTTGGTCGCCCGATGGCAAATACATTGCTTACATCAGTGACCGTACAGGCGAGGATGAAATTTATATCCAAGCTCAAGATGGCAAGGAGGAAGCCATACAGCTTACCTCCAACTCCGACACATATAAATATGGTCTTGTTTGGTCACCCGACAGCAAACGCATTCTATGGGATGATAAGATGAACTGTATCAACATGGTGGAGGTGGACTCAAAGAAAGTCACTGTTGTGGCTCAGAGTACAGCAGGTGAAATGGACGACTTTTGCTGGTCCGCTGACAGCCGCTGGATTGCCTACGCGATGCCCAACACCTTCTCGGTGAGCCGTATCCATATCTACAACGTGGCTACAGGCAAGGACGAGGTGGTTACTGACGGTTGGTACAATGCCTCGTCGCCGGCGTTTGACAAGAATGGCAAGTATCTCTATTTCACCTCTGAACGCGACTTTCGTCCGACCTACGGTTGGTTGGAGTGGAACCATGTCTATACAGATATGTCAAAGGTATATTTGCTGACTTTACAGAAGGACACACCATCACCATTCATTACGGAAAATGATGAAGTCGATTCTTCGACAGGCTCAGGGCCCTTTGAAGGCTCCAAAGACGAATCCAAAGGCAAACCTGATGGACCCAAGGGCGGTAAAAAAGATGGTTCAGGTCCCAAGGAGGGTAAACCTGACGGGAAGCCGGAAGGCAAGAAAGAAATCAAAGAAGTGAAGATTGATTTCGAGGGCATCAGCAATAGGGTAGTGGTGCTACCCGTCAATGCCGGACGGTACTGGAATTTGACAGGTGTCGAGGATGGCCTGTATTTCGTGGCTGTCGGTCGAAACGGTGGAGGATTGAACTACTTCGATGCGAAGTCAAAGAAGGTGACGAACATCGGTGGCGGTATGGGTTATGAACTCTCAGCCGACGGCTCGAAGATGCTGATGCGTGAAGGCCGTGGCTATAAAGTGGTGAACGCTCCAAAGGGTCCGATGCCCGGTGGTAGTGGGAAATCTGGCGAACCAGGAAAGGGAGGCGGTGATGGCGACATTGACCTCAGTAACATGAAAAAATGGGTGGAACTGCGTACTGAGTGGACACAAATCTACAACGAAGCCTGGCGCCAGATGCGCGACTTTTTCTATGCGCCCAATATGCATGGTGTAGATTGGCCTGCGATGAAGGAGAAATACGGCAAACTGTTACCCTATTGTGCCGACCGCAATGATGTGAACTATCTCATTGGAGAACTGATTGGCGAAATCAATATCGGTCACGCCTACGTAGGTGACGGCGACCGCGTGAAGCCTGAACGTATCCCAATGGGTATGCTGGGCTGCCGCATCCATCGCGACAAGTCGGGCTACTATCAGATTGACAAGATTCTGATGGGCGAAAACTGGAATGAGAAGACCCGTTCGCCGCTGACTGAGGTCGGAGTGAATGCCAAGGAAGGCGATTACATCATCGCCATCGACGGACAAAGCACTAAGGATATGAAGGACATGTACGTTGCCCTTATCGGCAAGGCCGACAAGGCGGTGCTGCTCACCTTAAATAATAAGGCTTCAGAGAGCGGTGCCCGTGATGTGGTGGTACGTCCCATCGCTGATGAGACTGGACTGTACTACTATAATTGGGTACAAGGGAACGTTGAAAAGGTGAACAAGGCCACAAACGGACAAGTAGGCTATATTCATATCCCCGATATGGGTGTGGAAGGCTTGAACGAGTTCGCCAAATACTTCTATCCTCAGTTGGACAAGAAGGCACTTATCATCGATGATCGTGGCAACGGTGGTGGCAACGTCAGCCCGATGATTGTGGAGCGTCTGCGTCGTGAGTTGTCGATGTACGATATGATGCGAAACTGCGAGCCTGAGACCAAGCCTACCAAGATAATGCTGGGTCCCAAGGTGCTGTTGTTCAACAAATACTCGGCTTCTGACGGAGACTTGTTCCCCTATCAGTTTAAGAAGTACAAGATTGGCACTACGGTGGGTATGCGTTCGTGGGGTGGTGTGGTAGGTATTCGTGGTAGCCTTCCCTTTATTGACGGTGGCTCGCTGACCCGTCCAGAATTTGCACCTTTCGATGAAAACGGCAACTGGGTGATTGAGGGCTATGGTGTCGACCCGGATGTAGTCATCGACAACGATCCTGCCCATGAATATGAAGGTATCGATGACCAGCTGAACAAGGCTATCGAAATTATCCTTGAGCAGATGAAGGATTATCCCGACATTCCTGCGATACCTGCTTGGCCCGATAAAACGAAGTAACACTTCCATCAGGAAGCAAACTAAAAAAGCACCTCGCAAGAGGTGCTTTTTTAGTTTGCCGTAAACTTCAGAGTTTAGAAGTTGAGGCGGAGGTTCAGAGCAGCTGACCAGGTTGAATAGGTGCTGGCGTAGGTGTTCCACGTAGGATTGGTGAAAGTGTACTCTGTGCCGTCCCATTTCAGGATATCACCACTGCTCAGACGTTGCATGTTGCCCCAGCCTCTCCAGAACAGGTTGGCGATGTTCTTCACATCGACACCAATGCTGCAGGACATACCGTTGTTGAACTTGTAGGTGCGCTCATACTTGGCATTGAAGGTGTGTCTCCAAGGAGCCACAACGGCACCGCGCTCTGCATAGTTACCACGGTGGGCGCTCAGATACTTGTCAGCGTTGATAAAGTCGTTATATGCAGCCTTGTTCTCTTCGCTGGTGAAAGGCATGTCAACCAAATCAGATTCGGTGGGGATGTAGAGCAAGCTGTTCGAACCACCATCGCCGTTGACGTTGCTCGTCATCGTGTAGCTGTAGCGGGTGTAGCTGTAGCCACCAACATAGCAGTGGTTGAAGCCTTCATAGTAGATACCGATAGTTTCCAGAGTGCGTTGACCGACAGCCCAGGTCCAACCGAGGTTGAAGAGCAGACGGTTAGGAGTGACGTAGCTGCTGTAGCCCAGCTCGTGGCTGTTGGAACCGTGGACACCGAAAGCATTGGTGTTGAAAGCCGAAGTGACTTGGTCGCCGATACCGTCGGTGACGTTCTTACCTTCAGCATAGGTGTAGGCAGCCATCAAGTCGAGACCGAAGTCAAATCTCTTGCTCAACTGACCCATAACGCTGTAGTAGTAGCCGTTGTTGGGAGTGTTGGTAATATAATAAGGTGTGACGGCTTTACCAAGGGAGTTGGTGATGCCTTCGCTGACCCAGTGCATTCTGGGACCGGGTTCGCCGGGGAGTTGGAGCTCGTTTTCGTCTTCCACGATGCCGAGTTTGGTGACAGCCACGGAGGTAATGTCTTTGTTGTAAATGCCTTCAATAGTGGCTTTGATGCCGCCGGGGAGCGTAGCGTCGAAAGCTAAGCTGCTCTTCCAGGTTTGGGGCATGCGGAGGTTCTTGTCCATAATGGTGGTGGACTGAGGAGCCGGCAGGTCGCCAGTCAGCAGGAGG
>CAMYYB010000094.1 GCA_947303335.1 uncultured Bacteroidales bacterium
TGAAGGTCACCCTCCAAGACGGTAAGACGTTCACGGACAAGGTGGTGAAGGAATAGCTGAAAGAAATGAAGCATATCACACAGGGTGCGTTCACGGTGACGGATTAAAAAAAGACGATTATCAACAGTTATGAACCAGCTCAAAAACGAGCCTCCAAAAGCTGTCTATAAGGTAGCTTTGACCAGGGTATAGGGTAGTCACGACCAGGGTATAGGGTAGTCACGACCAGGGTATAGGGTAGTCACGACTAAGGTATAGGGTAGTCCGGGACCATGTTATACTCTGCTTGGCGAGGTCTCGCAGAGAGCACAAAAACAGTTTGTATTATGGCATTCTATCGCAAAGTCCAAATGAAGATCAACAACAAGTGGTACCCCCAGTCAACGCTGGTGGGCAATCCCATTTCGACCGCCCAAATAGCCAAGCGCTTGGCGGCTGAATCAACCGTAGCCCCCGCCGACGTGCGGGCTGTTCTGGAGGCCCTCTCTGGAGTGATGGGAGACTACATGGCCCAGGGCCGCAGCGTGAAGCTCGACGGCATCGGGTCGTTCTATTTCCAGGCCTCGGCCACGGGCAACGGCGTGGAAGCGGCAGAAAAGGTGTCGGCCAACCAAATCAACGGCGTCAAGGTGGTGTTCCGCCCCGAGACCAGCTACCGCAAGCAAGGCGGTAAGCGCCACGCCATCCGCGCCCTGTCGGATGTCGACATCGAGTGGATTGACGTAGCCACCCTGGGCCCCAATGCAGTAATCAACGAGGAGCCCGGTGGCGAGGAGCCCGGAGGAGAAGAACCCAACGGCGGCGAGACTCCTGTCGGCGGTGAGACCCCCAGTGGTGGCGAGACTCCCGGAGGCAACGGAGGTGATGACCCCTTCGCGGGATGATGTCCAAGCAGAGTTGGTGGTTAAGGGGCGGAAACCGCCCCTTAACCCTTTCGCAAACTGCTAAAAAACTTGTCATTGTGAAACAAATCAAATATTTTTGCAGCCGAAATGACAAACAAATAATACAACAAAGCAATGAAAAAGCAACTAATCATTATGGCCCTCCTGCTGCTGGCGGCCTGCCAAAAGCCCGACCCGGGCGTTGACCCCAACGGAAACCAGCCGACGGACACCACTGATACCATCGTGAAGAAATATCTGGTGAAAGAGTATTACGCAGAGGCTCCAGCTCAACCTGTCAGAGTTATTGAATGGAATGAAGATTTCACCCAAATCATGCATATCGCTACGGATTCAAACACTTATTATCAGGTTGACTATAGCTTTGAATATTATGGGGAAGACAGTATGCGTGTGGTTTTGTCAACTCCGACCAATTCTTCTGCAGGACTCCTTTTCTCCGAATACCTATGCCATTTTGATGAAACGGGAAAAATAAGCAGCATCGATTATTTTCTCAATTCATCATATCAGCAAACGGAATCCTATTGCTATGATTTATCGGGAAAACTTGAAAGTGTTGTTGATGAAGCGCATAATTGTGGCATCCGATTTGTTTGGGACGGTGATAATGTTTGTGAGACCTGTGATGTACAAACTGGAGAAACAGAGCGTCGTTTTGGTGATTTCTCAGAGCACTTGCATCCCGACTGTACAATGCCATATCTCCTACCGGATGGAAACACGTATAATTTTTGGTATTTGACGGAACCTCTTTGGAAAAACTGGTATAATTATGCAGCAAATATGCAATACGAGTACGATGAAGACGGTTTTGTCATTTGTTCGTATTGTCTAGATGAGCAGGGAGAAAAAACAGCCATTAAGAAATATGATTACGCTAAACAACCAATCTTTAAAAATAAATTGCGATGAAAAAACTATTCTTTGTTATTTGGATTTCTTTATCGGTTTATCATTTACAAGCTCAAATGGCTTTTGGAATCCCTGTTGATTTTTATTCATTGAACAACGCCATATATAATCCTGGAATACATGATGATTACTATTCTAATATGTGGGTTACTGACAGGTCGAACGAGGAATTGTCTGGTCCTGAAAAAGCTTTTTTAGATGGTAGTTTTGAGGATAACCATCCTGGTCACATTATTCTTGGTGAGGCAACTGTTACGTATAATTGTCACGGATACACTTTTGGCGTAATTCAAGGTACTGACAGATACAATATTTCATGGAGAGCTGATTTATGTAAGCAGCCTGTACCACACCCTGCATAACATGCTTTCCGTATAGCTATCCAATTGTTAATCAAGACGTAGGCCAAAAAACCTGTACCTTTTCGTACCATTTTTTCCTTGACAGGAATATCTTCGCCGCTTTATTTTTGCATTGCATTTATTCACAGGCGCTTGCGCCGATTGGAATTAGTTACTATTTTTGCAGACGAAACGACAAACAAAGAAAATACAGCAACCTTCAAAAAATCGTGCTACTATGAAGAAGCCTGTTTTCATCCTCATTATCCTTCTCGTATGCTGCCACTGCTTCGGCCAGGAGAAAAAACAACACACCTATAGCGAAGAGCAGCTGCTCTCAGACACTGCTTTCGACGCTCAATGTGAGTTTGCCCTCTCCCTATTGCCAATGTGTAAGGGGACGGGAATGTCTCCCGAGACACAACGCGAGGACCCTCGGCCTTATTGGGTCGACACCATCGTTTCCCAGCCGGAGGGCTATCTGACGGATGCCTATGGCAACGTGGAAATCTCGACCTCTGACGGCCTGGTTTGGCTCGCCTCCGTCGTGAACGGGCTGAACGGTTGCGAGCCCGACGACTTCCGTGGCCGCACGGTGAAGCTGGCTGACGACATCGATTTCGGAGAGAACGGCTGGGACCTTTGCTTCAGCCCCGTCGGCACACGCGAGACGCCCTTCGCGGGCACCTTCGACGGCGGAGGCCATACTATCCATCACATGCTCCAGTATTATTCCATCTATGACGGTGTCAACAATTACTATTTCGACATGGGCATCTTCGGCTACATCCGCAACGCCGTCGTGAAAGACCTGGCTTTGGATTCCACATGCAGCATAATCTCCAATTGCAACTATCCCGGATACTACAGGGGCGGAGTGGTGGGCTTTGCCGACTCGCTTTCTGTCGTGGATAATATCTATGTCTATTCCCCTCGGGGCTTTATATCACATGTTTACGGCAGCGGAATAGTAGGCATGAACCGCAACTCTACCGTGAGGAACTGCGCCCTGAAAGGCCGCACTGCAGCTCCCGAAAACGGGGCGACTTTGGTTGCCTACAACCGTTCCGAGGGAGGCTATGCCGACGCAGTGGTGGAGAACTGCTATTCCCATGGGCAGCCAGGATCATCCTTTAGCACATGGTATGCCGGAGGCCTGGTGTGCTTCAACCAAACGGCTTCCGACAACAACGGGAAACAGGCTATCATCAGGAATTGCCACAGCACGCCGACCAACGACTTGGTGGGATATTCTGCCCAGGGCGCCTTTGCGGCGGTCCTGTCGGAAGGCAGCCGCATCGACCACTGCTATTATGACCCCACCTGGTGCCAACACCCCAAAATGGTGGGCTTGAACCAAGGGGGAGAGCTGATATATTGCAGCGAGTACACCAATGTTGACGGGACAGGCACTCTGGCGCTTCCCGTCACCGTCAACGGCATCCTCACGGACAACCTGCTTGACGCGCTCAACCTGTGGATAGAAGAGCAAGACTGTCCGGAGTTGTACAGAACGTGGGCGATGCTCACCGACACCGTCCCCGTGTTCGGAGGCTACCATATAGGGGTTCATGAAAACGGTGCCGGGACAGAAAACGTTACGGTCTATCCCAACCCCGCCGACGGAATCGTCACCGTCACGGGCAAAGCCCTCGGGCAGGCCGAAGTCTTCAACGCCGCCGGCCAGTGCACAGCCACCGCGACGGGCACTGAGGATGAAATCCGAATCGACCTCCGCCAGCTTCCCGCCGGCATCTACTTCGTCACCGTCACCGACGCCGAAGGGCACAAGTGCGTGAAGAAGGTGGTGAAGGAATAACCGGCAACACACCGTCAAGACGACCATTCCCTGCTGTCCCCCTGCTGATTCCTTTCTGTTTTCAGAACGCATTTACATCATCTTCTTGTGCCGGAAGAAGATGTAGAACCCGGCAGCCACTACCGCCATGAATCCCATGAGTGCCCAGAAAGCCCATGAGTAATTCGCTAAAGGCAGCGTGACGTTCATGCCGTAGAGGCCCGTGATGAAGGTCAGAGGCAGGATGATGGTCGACACGAGGGTCAGGATTTTCATCGTCTCGTTGGTCTTGTTGGTCTGCATCGAGTCGAAAGTCATCGAGAGGCCCTCAATCAGCTCCTCGTAGTCCTCGGTCATATCCCATACCTTCTGCAGGTAGTCGAGGATGTTGCCCCAGTAGTCTTCCATATATTCCACATCGTCGGTAAAGCCCGTCACCTTGCCCGTCTCGAAGAGGTGGAAGAGCCTCAACTGCGGTTTGAAGATGGTGTTGATGAGGATGAGATTCTTGCGCGTGACGCTGATGCGCTCGATAATCTTCACCTGCTTCTCCTGTAGCAGCTCACGGTTAATTAATTCGACATCCAGGCCGACCTTGCGCAGCAGGTAGACAGACTCAGTCATCAACTTCTCAAGGATGCGGTAAAGCAGGATGTCGGAGTTGCGAATGTTCATCTCCTCCTCGTTCTGGATGCGTTCCTCATATTCCTCGAAGAGTTCGTTGACGCCCCAGGGATTCTTTTCGATGGAGATGATGTAGTCCCTGCCCCAGAAAATCTTCACCTCCTTGATTTTCACGAACTTGTTTTGACGGTCGAAGTTGGGAAAATGAAGAATCAGGAAGTAATAGTCGTCGTAGATGTCGATTTTTGGGCGCTGGTTGACGGATTTGCAGTCTTCAATGTCCAAAGGGTGGAAATGAAACCGGTCTTTCAGGAATTCAAAGTCTTCTTCTGTTGGGTTGTTGAGATGACGCCAAGTCAAGTTCCCGATTTTCAGGCTGTTAATCATAGGCCTTTCCCCCTTTCTTTAAGTGAATACTGAGTTTTTACATCGGCGCAAAAATTTTTCGCGGCGCGAAAATACGGTTTTTTGTTGAAAAATGGCAAACAAATCAAGTAAATTATTTCGATTTTGTATTTTTGCCGAAACATCTGTCCATGAATCTCTTTCAGCTTTTCAAGAACATCCGACCCTTTGTCAGACCTTACAAGTGGCTGGCCTTCATAACTTTGGTGTTGACGCTTGTCGGCTCGTTGATGGCTCAAGTCAACGCTGTTGTTTTGGACAAGACGGTCGATGCCATCAACGCACTTGTCGGTACTGACTTCAGTTGGAATCAGGCGGCCCGTATCCTTACCATCATCAGCATAGTGCTGTTGGGCAAGGAAATCCTCTCGGCTCTCATCACCTTTGCGCAAAACTACTACGGCGAGCGGATGCGTATCTTCGTCAGCCGCGACCTGGCGCAAAGCGTTATAGAAAAGGTGCTGACCTTCAAGATGGCTTACTTCAACTCGGGCGACAATGCTACGGGCAAGCTCCAGGCTCGTATTGACCAAGGGGTGAGTAGCCTTTCGCGTACGGTGCAGAACTTCTTCATCGACTTGCTGCCCCTGTTCACCAGTGCCCTCTTAGCCTTGATATTGATGTTTGCCGCCAACGTCTATGTGGGCTTGGTGGCTTTAGGCATCGTTCCCATCTATTTCTGGATCACCTATCGCCAAGCGAAACGACTGAAAGGCTGGCGACGCGAGATGCGCTCGCATCTTGAGACCAAGAGTCAGGGAATAAAAAACATCATCGACTCCATCAATGTTATCAAAAGCTTCAACCGCGAGAAGATAGAAGGACAGAAGCAACTGGATATTCAAAATCAAGTGACGGAGAACCAGATGAAGACCCGCAAGGTGGCCTTCTACTACAACGGCATCAAGAGTTTTGTAAAACAAGTCGGCACGGTGCTGGTCATCATCCTGACGGCATACCTTGTATTAATAGACTACCCTGGGATGACGATAGGTAAAATCATGTACCATGTGATGCTCTTCAGCAACGTTATTGCCCCCATCACACAGCTGCAACGCATTTTTGACGACGTGAACGATGCTTTGATTTACGCTGAAGGCTTTTTCGGCATTCTCGATGCTGAGGCGGAAGTTGAACCTTCGGGCAACTACAAACCTGAAAAAATCCACGGTCTATTCGAGTTGAAGGACGTCAACTTCACTTATCCCAATGGCAATCAGGCCCTTTTTGATGTGAACATGACCGTCGAGCCGAACAAGATAACGGCTTTGGTGGGCCTGTCGGGTGCGGGCAAGAGTACTATCGTCAACCTGTTGGACAAGTTCTATGAGCCGCAATCGGGTGTCATCACCCTTGATGGCGTTGACCTGCGCGAATACGACACCCAGTTCCTGCGCGAGAACATCGGACTGGTGCTGCAAAAGAACCACATCTTTGACGGCACCATTGAGGAAAACATCCTCTACGGCAATCCCAGCGCGGCGCATGAAGAAGTGGTGGAAGCCGCCAAGAAGTCATATATCTACGACCAAATCATGCAGCTCCCCAAGCAGTTTGAGAACAAGGCCTCCGACCTCAGCGGCGGACAGCAGCAGCGCATCGCCATCGCGCGAATGTTTCTTAAGAACCCGCCCATCATCTTCTTGGATGAGCCTACCGCCAGCCTCGATGCCATCGCCACCGAGCAAATCAAGAACAGCATCGACGCCATCAAGAAAAACCGCACCGTCATCATTATCTCGCACAGCATCTCGCAGATCATCGACGCCGACTACATCTATGCCCTTCAGCAAGGCCGCGTCGAAGAGTCGGGCAACCCAGATGAGATTTACAAGAAAGGCGGCATTTACAAAGACATCATCGATGCCTCAGCAAGGAGTCTGAATATTGAGAAGATTGCGCGGACGATTGACGACGGAAAGGATTGAAAACCAACAATTCAAATCTTTCCCATCGCAAGCAGCAGCACAATGCGCACATAGCGTGTTTCAACGTTGTCTATCGAATAGGAATACTTATGAACCGCTCGACAGGAGGAGGAGGCTACTTCATCCACCCCAAAACGTTTTTTGACGGCGAAAATTATGGCTACAACCTCTACAACGGAACCTTTGAGGATGTTACGCCTCAAATTACACCCTTAGGCAGCGGACTCTTCATCATGGCTGCGGCTGGCGCGGGCTATGCGCTCAAGAAAAGAAAGGACAACAAAAAACAATGAAAACAACATCAAAACAAAAGACATCCATCATGAAGAAAATTGGCACATTTATCATGGCATTGGCATTGGTGCTCGGATTGAGCCAGTGCAAGAAACAGGAAACGCCCGCCACGCCCGATGCCGAGGGCAACAAGGTTTACATCTCCGTGAAGGCTAACGGCAGCAACGGCGGCAACCGTTACGAAGTCTATGGCGAAACGGGAGGCGGGGTGTATGAAGATTACGACAAAATCTATGTCGGCAACGGCTCGCAGTATCTCGGCACTTTGACATACTATGACGGCGTGTTCGGCGGCGAAATCACCGAACCCGCACCAGGTGCCTATCTTTACTTCTATTTCATTGGCGGCGGCCATGAACTTTCGATCCAACCAGGACAAACATCTTATGACGTTGACATTTCCGACCAGCGTAGTGACGACAGAGGGGCTATGAATCTTCCCGTTTTGGCGTTTGGCCAATCGACCACAACCTATTCCGGACCCAACTCCACCTATGAATGCAATATGTTGAACAAGTGCGCTTTGGTGTGTTTCCACTACACAGGAGAAATAGAAGAACGCGAGAACGGCCTTGCTGTGGGCAACATCCCTTATATGGCCACCATCGATTTCGGTGACCCGGTCAATGGCATCAAGAAGAAGAATACCATCGGCAGCATCACCCTCTATGAAGAGAACTATAACACGATGTGGGCCATCATGCTCCCTGGAACCAACCTTAGCACTGCCACTGTTGAATATGGCGAAATCGAGTTTGATATGGAACCACCTACGTCGTTAGCCGCAAATACCTTTATTAGGCAGAACATTACGATAAACGACGTCTTCTTTGATAGGGCGTGGGAAGAAGGCGCATATGTGACTATTTACTTTAATCACCAGTATGGAGCGAACCAAAGTTGCACTTTCTATAACACGGGAGACTACGGAGAAGACATGTTTGTGTGGGAGAGTGGTGAAGGGTATATTGGCTCAGACAGCAACATAGGCAGGTCGTTGATGATAGATGAAGACGACGAAAACTTGTTGGTCTTCAGGCAGAACTGGGGAGAGGGATACGTGGACATTGAAGACAATTGGGAAGAAAATGGTTTCCAAGTCACCTTTAACAAGGAAACCAAAGAATGCACCCAGTGGTATGGCCCAGGGGTGGCACAAATATTTCAAGACCACTGGTATGATCCTTATGGCCCCCCTGCTTTCACCCGTCTCGTAATAAACGGCGTTGATTTCACCGACCAACTGATCATACTACCAGTAGACGAGTGATCATACAACAATAATCACCGTTTTTGGCCTTGTCAAAGGTCAAGCGACAGTTTATGCAGAAGGCGGCCTTCGTTTTGAGGGTCGCCTTTTGGTGTTTTATGCAATTATCCAGTTGGAAACGGTCTTGGTCTCTTGCGAGAAGGCGATGCCGATTTTAACGACAGGCTTGCCTTCGGCCTGGTAAGGAATGGCGTAGTCCTTCGAGTTGATTTGGTCGAGGGCCTCCTGCGCCGAGCCGCGCATCTTCAGCTCCATCACATAGACCGCATCGCGCATGAATACCACCACATCCGTGCGGCCTCGGGCCACCTTCACCTGCGTAAAGGTGCGGTAATTGAAGATGGAGAACACTACGTAGGTGAGCACCTCGTAGTAGGCCTCGTATTTTGTGATGTCGTCCAGTTCCTTTTCGCCGAAGTCGAGGTATGGAATCGAGGCGAAGAAGGCTTGCATGGCTTTCAAGGCGCCTTCGATGTCGTGATGGATCAGGCAGGCATAAAAATCGCCAGCGAAGCCCCGTGAATCGGTGCTGCCGAGGTTCATCATACGTGCCATGAAGTTTTCCATAAAGCCCACCTTCACCTCCGCATTGGGGAAGTCGAGGGTGTAGCGCGTGGTGTCGAAGTCGTAGCCCTTGATGGTGAGGTAGCCCGCCTGATAGAGCAAAGGCAGTGCGGAGGTCATCGCCTCGGTGGGTACGTCGAACTG
>CAMYYB010000095.1 GCA_947303335.1 uncultured Bacteroidales bacterium
AACTACCTTGTGTCGCCTAAAGTGACCTTGCGCAGCGGCAGCACCTTCAGCTTCTATGCTGGCGCACAGGACTATCAATATCCCGCCGAGCACTTCGGCGTGTTCGTTTCCGACAACGGCACGAGCGACTGGACGATGGTTCAGGAGTGGACGATGACCGCCAAGGGCGCGAGTGGCGACAAAGGATTTGGCCGCGACGGCAACACTCGTGACCAAGGCAATTGGCACCAATATACTGTCGACCTGAGTGCCTACGCCGGACGGAAATACATCGCCATCCGTCACTTCAATTGCTCCGACCAATTCTTTTTGAATGTCGATAATATCAGATTGGGCGACCCCGAACCCGGGACCTCATTCTCACAGAACTTCAATAATTCTGTTTTGCCCGAAGGCTGGACCACCATCGACGCCGATGGCGACGGCTACAACTGGGTGCTTACCAATCAAATGGCAGCCTATGGCTATAGTGCTTCCAATGATGGCCACTATGGAACCGTAGGGATGACTTCAGGCTCATACCATGGATCTGTTGGCCCCCTTACTCCCGACAACTACCTTGTTACGCCTAAAGTGAACTTGGTTCAGGGCAGCACCTTCAGCTTCTGGGCTTGCGCCCAGGATGCCGATTATCCCGCCGAGCACTTTGGCGTGTATGTGTCCGACAACGGCACGAGCGGCTGGACGATGGTTCAGGAGTGGACGATGACCGCCAAAGGCGCGAGTGGCAACAAAGGCAATGGCCGCGACGGCAACACCCGTGACATAGGCAACTGGTATCAATATACCGTCGACCTGAGCGCCTACGCTGGAGAGAAGTACATCGCCATCCGTCACTTCGATTGCAGCGACTGGTTCTTTTTGGAAGTCGACGATATACTGCTGACCGTCAACAGATGACGGGCCTTGCTTTTGCGGATTAGCGGTTTGCAAGCGTCCCGCTTGCCATTCGCAAATCCCGCATGAAAATCGTAGAGACATCACGGTGAGTGGCGTCTCTACGTGTTTTTTTTGCCTGCCGGGGCACTGCCGTAGGCCACCAGCTTGCGTCCAAAGGTTACAAAATCCTTCAATGAGTGCTGTTTGAAAACCATCGTGTTCACGATGTGAAGGGCAGCGTGGTCATGCCTGCTTTTTGCGACTCGCACACGCATTTGGTCTACGCCAATTCGCGAGAAATGGAGTTTGTCGACAAGATTCGCGGCCTCAGTTATGAGGAAATCGCGAAGAGGGGAGGAGGCATCCTCAACTCGGCCAAGGCGACGGCGGCGGCCACCGAGGACGAACTCTACAACATGGCCCAGCAACGCCTCTACGAGGTGATGCGCATGGGCACGGGCGCCATCGAAATCAAGAGCTTCTGTCCCCTCGTTGAAAATCAAATCCAATACACTCAAATCAGGCGCAAAAGGAAACTCGGTGCAGAAAACCTGATAGTATTCAGGAAAAGCACCATTTTCATTAGTCTTTTTAGGACTGAATGCCTCGCGCAAGTCGTTCTCCGCCTCGAGCTATAGTCCGTCGTATGCACAATCTCCTTGTTGACTTTCAGCATCTTCATCACTGCCCGCAAGGCCGCGTCGTTCAAGTCGATGAGCCGCTCAAAATGCCCTTCAAAGACGGGCTTCAGATAATCGTAATAATGGTCGAAATAAGGGGAGGCCTTGTATGCAGACTCCAAACAGCGGCTGTGGATGTGCTGCCAATTCTCGATGGGGCTGATGGCCATGTCCTTGGTCATCGTATGGTTGCCATTTACCTTGATGACGGGAACACTAATGCTTTCCACTCCATTGGCCGTCATTACGCGGCAGCGGTTGCGGTAGGTCTGCTTGTGATAGGTCTCCCATATTTCAACAACAGGCTCGTCCTCAGCAAGAAAACGAGCCATATAACTGATGCTTGGAAAATAAGCTGTGGTGAAGAGAGTCATTTGAGCAACTGTTCCTCAACGACTTTTCGATAGCCTTCTTCGGGCAGAGCCCCGACTTGCATCATGGGCTGTCCTTCCTTCGGAATGAAGAGCACCATAGGGATGCTTTTCACTTGGAAAGCTTGGGAGAGTTCACGCTCTTGGTCGGTATTCACCTTGTAAACCAATAGCCGTCCATCGTATTCCTCAGCCAACTTCTCCATGATAGGAGCCACACGGCGGCATGGACCGCACCAATCGGCATAGAAATCAACTATGGCGGGCTGTTTGCCCTTGTATTTGAATGTCGTCGGATCTTTCTCAAAGTCCCAAACCTTGCTCAAGAACTCCTTATAGGTCAGATGCTTGACCTTGGATTCCACTTCCTTTTCCTGTGCATGAGCAGTAAAGCCGATGGCGATAACAGCCATTAAGATTAAGAAGAACCTTTTCATTTGTGTATTATTGTTAGTTATGCTTAGTTACAACTGTCATTTACCAGTCAACAGCCATCCTTTGCAGCGGCATCGTCATGCAACGGGCACCGCCACCACCTCTTGAGAGCTCGTTGCCTTCAAAAGCGATGATGCATCTGTTTTGCTTCTCCAAGTTGACTTTATTGTTCACCACATCAGCAGCAGTTACCACATTGAAGCCAGCATCATTAAGGGCCTGCAGCGTATGGTAGTTACGCCCATAGCCGATGAACTTGCCAGGCTCAAGGCAGAAGAAGTTGCAGCCGCTGTGCCATTGCTCACGGGCAGCATAGTCGTCATCGCCGTTACCACAATATACAGGCTCAAGGTCAAAGCCAATACTGTTTAGTCCGGTAACCAAATCCGGTACTTCCTTTCCAACAGCTTTCTGTCCGTCGATGGTGATATGGAAAGTCTTGAAGGCAGGATTCATGATTACGGGTTCATAAACCATGCACTTGTCGACATTCAGCATAGTGAACACCATATCCAAGTGGATGAACGAATCTGGAGTAAGGGGCAACTCCTGGAAAATGAGGTGTTTCACGCCCGGTTTCGTCTTCAGATGCTCGACCAGACCTTCCACACCGTGCATATTGGTACGTGCACCCAGACCGCAGATGACCACATCGTCGCGGATAATTTGCACATCGCCGCCTTCCACAGTACCAATACCGTGTACATCATAGTCAAAGGCTGGCTTTACAACCTTGGCTTCAAACATGGGATGCAGATTATAGAGGGTGTCCAAGATGATGCATTCACGTGCACGGACCGTCGAAGCCATATTGCTAATCATGAGGTTGTCGAACATCGTGAATGAAGCATCGCGCATGAAAAACAGGTTGGGAAGGGGGCGTAACAGGTATTTCTCTTTTTTGTACGAGGAAATGCAATCCATCCTCACACCTTCAATGAGTTGCTTCGCCAAGTCAGCAGGGGACAATCCTTTGAGGTAGTCGGCAATCAAAAGGCGGTCTTCGGCTTTGCAGATGCGGTCGACAAGGGTGTTTTTGATGCGTTCTTCCACAAGAATGTCAGCCAGGAGATCGCTGACTTCGTGAACTTGGGCGACTTTTTGCAGTACGCGCTTGAAATATCCATACTCTTTTTGTGCCACTTGCATGTTCAGGATGTCGCTGAACAAATAAAGATGAGCGTCTTCGGGGGTCATGTTCTCAATTTCAAGTCCGGGCATGTGGACCAGAACATGTTGCAGTTTGCCAATTTCGGAACTTACATTGACGCTAATAGGGTTGAAATCCATATATTATAATTTCGTGAAACAACGGGAGGCATCTTAGATGCACTCCAAATATCGCTGCAAAAGTAAGAAATCTTTGTCGAATGTCAAGTTAAAATCCGAAATTTCTATCCGAATACCCGGATTAATTCCGTAATTTTGCGCGATTCAAATCGCAATGTATGCCGCGCTATTTCATCCATATTGCATACAATGGTGCCCGTTACCACGGTTATCAAATCCAGCTACACTCAGCAAGTGTGCAACAGACCTTGGAACAATGCCTCAGCCTTAAACTTGGGCAACCGATAGCCATTACTGGATGTGGACGGACTGATACAGGCGTACATGCACGCAACTATTACGCCCATTTTGACTTTGAGAAGCCCATTGCTGATTCTGAAAGAATCGTTCATCAGTTAAATGCCTTCCTTCCCGACGACATTGTGGTTTATCGTATCTGGGAAGTCCCCTCAGAGGCACACGCTCGTTTTGATGCCCTTTCGCGCACGTACCACTACTATATCTCTCGCACGAAAAATCCATTCCACACCCACGATGCTTTCTATGTTTATGGGGAATTGGACATCCATAAAATGCAGGAAGCAGCGAATCTTCTGTTTGAATATGAAGACTTTACAAGCTTTTCAAAAGTACATACCCAGGTAAAGACCAACAACTGCAAAATCATGGAGGCTCGTTGGTTTGAGCAGGACGGACTGTTGGTATTTCGCATCAAGGCTGACCGATTCCTGCGCAATATGGTAAGAGCCATTGTCGGCACATTGTTGGAAATAGGGAAGGGGCGTATGACCCTCGACGAGTTCCGTGCCGTCATTGAAAGGAAAGACCGCTGCGAAGCGGGGACTTCTGTGCCTGCCCACGCTCTCTTTCTCGAAACAGTCGAATATCCCGACACTATCCTTTACGATACATGTTATAATAATCCAAATACGAATCCTATCATCTGAAAACTATGTTCCAAAAACTCATCCGATTCTGTGTTAAACTTGTTCAGAAATACCTTCCTGAGCCTTTTATTTTCGCCGTTGTACTGACCTTGCTGGCTTTCATCATTGCTATGCCGGTTTGTCACCAAACTCCTATGGAAGTAGTGGAGCACTGGGGCAACGGTGTGTGGACGCTTCTGGCTTTCGCCATGCAGATGGCATTGGTGCTGGTCACAGGATCGGCTTTAGCTGCTGCACCGTCCATCAAGCGAGGCATCAGCGCATTGGCGGCATTGCCTAAGACTCCAGCTGGTGCCATTGCCTTAGTGACAGGCATTTCTGCTGTCGCCTGCTGGCTTAACTGGGGCTTTGGACTTATCGTTGGCGTTATCTTTGCCAAAGAGATTGCCAAGAAGCTGAAGGGCGTCGACTATCGTCTACTCATTGCCTCGGCCTACAGTGGTTTCGTTGTATGGCATGCAGGTCTCTCAGGTTCTATCCCGCTGACAATGGCCACCTCAACCTCAAATTTGGAAAAGGTCACCCAAGGAGCATTGGTCGACCCAGTTCCCATAAGCCAAACCATTCTGGCACCACAGAATCTGATAATGGTTGCGATTGTCATTATAGCGATTGTTGTTGTCAATTCATTGATGCATCCCAAAGGAAATCAAGTGGTTTCCATTGAGCCATCCTTGCTCTATGAAGAGGAAGCCAAACCTGAGTCCAAGCCCACCACACCATCGGAGAAATTGGAGAACAGCCGCGTTATTTCGCTGATTATTGCCTTGTTGGGCTTGTCGTATCTCGTCATTCATCTGTTCTTCAAGGGTGGCACTTTCGACTTAGGTGCTGTCATCATGCTGTTCCTGTTTTTGGGAGTCATTTTGCATGGTACGCCATTAGCTTATGTAAGGGCCTTTGGCAAGTCGGTAGGCGGTGCTGCTGGTATTTTGTTGCAATTCCCGTTTTATGCGGGCATCATGGGCATCATCACTGGTGTCGGTGAATCGGGTATTTGCTTGGGCGAAGTGATTAGCAATGCCTGCGTTTCGATTAGCACACCCAAAACATATCCTTTGTTTACTTTTTTCTGTGCGGCTATTTTGAATATGTTTGTTCCATCGGGCGGTGGTCACTGGGCCATTCAGGCACCCATCATGTTTTCTGCGGGTGCAGCATTGGGTGTTGCCCCTGGTTTAACAGGGATGGCCATTTCCTGGGGAGATGCATGGACCAATTTGATTCAACCATTTTGGGCATTGCCAGCATTAGCTATTGCCAAATTGAACGCTAAGGACATCATGGGGTTCTGCATCATCGATTTATTTGTCACAGGACTTATTATTTGCGGTGGTTTGTTACTATGGGCTTGATAATAAGCCAGTATTATAGTCAGTGAGACCATTGGGAAAAGTACTATGCTTATCCTTTATTTAACATAATCACGGTTATTTTTTATAATATAATCTGCAAATTTACAGCAAAAATTCAAAAAATCGCGTTTTATTGATTGCCAAAACCAAAATGATAAGTACCTTTGCAGAATCATTTTTCGCACAAAAAGAACAAACAAATAATCATAACATCTATGGAAATCACCGGAAAAGTAGTTAGACTTGGAAATCTCGTTGAAGGCACCAGCGCACGCGGCCCTTGGCGTAAACAGGAACTCATCATTGAAACTGAAGAACAATACCCACGCACGGTATGTTTGATTTGTTGGACGAACCAAATCGATGAAATACAGAAATTTGCACCTGGACAGACCATCAAGGCGCAGATTGAGATTTCGTCACGTGAGTTCAACGGAAAATGGTATACAGATGTCCGTGTGTGGCGTTTCGACCCCGTTGGCACTCCCGCACCAGCTCAAGCTCCCGCATACGCTGCCGCACCTCAACCACAATCCACGCACCAGACTCCACCTGTAACTACAGCTGCTCCTGCCAACGACTATTATCCACCAACTGAAGACAGCGTAGACGATTTGCCCTTCTAATATTATGTCAAATACCATTTGCGCCATTGCTACGCCAAATGGCATGGGTGCTATTGCGGTAGTACGCATCTCAGGACCAGAGGCGATACCTATAGTGTCTTCATTGCTGCAATGCAATGGTAAATTATTGGATATCAACTCGATTATTTCGAATAAGGTCTATTACGGACACCTTATTTATAAAGGTGGGTTATTAGATGAAGTATTGGTGGCGTTTTTCAAAGCACCACACTCTTTCACGGGTGAAGATACCGCTGAAATCAGTATTCATGGATCGGTATATGTCCAACAGAAGTTATTGGAAGTTCTCATTTTAATGGGCTGCCGAATGGCTGAGCCTGGCGAGTTCACGCGTAGGGCTTTCGTCAATGGTAAGTTCGACCTTGCACAGGCTGAAGCTATTGCCGACCTCATCAGTTCGGAAAGCGAGACCGCCCACCGTATCGCTGTCAACCAGTTGAAAGGCGGTTTTTCAAAAGAGCTTCAAATGATGCGTTCCAAATTATTGGAAATGACCGCCTTGATGGAACTTGAACTGGACTTCAGCGAGGAGGATGTCGAGTTTGCCGATCGTAGCCAACTGAAGGTTTTGTTGCAAGAAACCCTCAATCATGTCAACAGGCTGAAAGATTCGTTTCGTCTCGGCAATGCTATCAAGAATGGTGTCCCTGTGGCGATTGTAGGCCAAACTAATACAGGCAAAAGCACCCTGTTGAATGCCCTTTTGGGCGAAGACCGCGCTATTGTAAGCGACATCGCTGGTACCACAAGAGACACTATCGAAGAAACCCTCAACATCGATGGAGTCCTCTATCGCTTCATTGATACCGCTGGCTTGCGCCACACTGATGAAACCATTGAGAAAATCGGCATTGAGCGCACTTTCAAGAAGATATCTGAGGCTTTGCTTGTCATCGGCGTGTTGGATTCCACGTTGGATTATGATGCTATACTTTCGTCAGCACGGGAAATTGCAGCCAAAGTTGACCAGCAGCATCAGCAGTTCATTCTATGTATTAATAAGGTGGATACTTTGGACGACAAAGGTGAGACCTATAAAAATCAGCTTCGGCAGGATCTCGACGACGATTCCATCCTGATAGTCACTCTCTCTGCCAAACATGGAATGGGCTTAGATAATCTAATCGATGCACTGAAACAAAGCCAACCCCTCACCCACTCTGATACCACATTGGTGACGAACATAAGGCATTACGAAGCGTTGCAGAATGCTTCTTTGAGTCTGGAACAAGTTCAACAAGGACTTGAAGACAATATTCCTACCGACTTGGTTTCACAAGACTTACGACAAGCCTTGTTCTATCTAGGAAGCATCACGGGCGAGATTACCACAGATGAAATTTTGGGAACTATATTCTCAAGATTCTGCATCGGAAAGTGATGAATAAAAAATTCGGGTTCCATCCACAAAGGATGGAGCCCGATTCTTTATTATTCGGCTGAAATAAATCACTTCCTCAACCCGGCCAACTGCTGCTCAATTACAGCGATCTTGGCTTCGGCATCGGCTTTCTTCTTGCGTTCTTTGTCAACGACGGCGGCAGGAGCACCGCTCACGAAGCGTTCGTTGGAGAGCTTGGCTTCAACGCTCTTCAAGAAGCCTTGGGCGTATTTCAGTTCCTCTTCCAGCTTCTTAATCTCTGCCTCCACATCAACACTGCCAGTGAGCGGCACGAAGAACTCGGTGCTGCCCACGATGAAGCCGAAGGCACCAGCGGGAGCCTCAGCCACATAACTCACCTCGCTCACATTGCAGAGCTTGGCAATGACGCAGTCGAAGTCCTTGTTGGCCGTGCCCTTCACCACGAGTTGGATGGCATCGCGGAAGGCGATGTTCTTGTCAGAACGCACCTTGCGGACGTTGTTGATGACCTCTTGGGTGAATTCGAACTGTTTCAAGATGGACTCATCAACGGCTTGAAGCTTTGGTTGTTGAGCAATGATGATGTCGTCACCTTCCTTGCGCTCGGCGATGGCGTGCCAGATTTCCTCGGTGATGAACGGCATGAAGGGGTGCAGCAAGAGCATCAGGTTCTCGAAGAACTTGATGGTGGCGGCGTAGGTCACGGGGTCGATGCCCTGGCCTTGCGGAGCCTTCACCATCTCGAGGTACCACGAGCAGAAGTCGTCCCAAGTGAGTTTGTAGATGCCCATTAAGGCGTCGCTGAGGCGGTACTTGTCGATGTTGTCGTTGGTCTCGGCCAGCACTTGGTTGAAGCGGGCCTCAAACCACTTCACGGCCATCTTGGCGGCCTCGGGCTGGGCGGCGTTTTGGTCCACGTTCCAGCCTTTCACGAGTCGCAAGGCGTTCCAAATCTTGTTGCAGAAGTTGCGGCCTTGCTCACAGAGGGCCTCGTCGAAGAGGATGTCGTTGCCGGCAGGGGCGCTGAGCATCATGCCCATACGCACGCCATCGGCACCGAACTTGTCGATGAGCTCGATCGGGTCGGGGGAGTTGCCCAACGACTTGGACATCTTGCGGCC
>CAMYYB010000096.1 GCA_947303335.1 uncultured Bacteroidales bacterium
ACCACATTCCATTTCTGGCGTTGGTTGCCTTCTTTAATCATCGGGACATAGTCATCAAAATGCGGGTTCCTATAAATCATCTCCTCGTCCTGCCAGACCTCCACCAAACGGTATTCCGGCCCGTTGTCAGGCTCCCACTGGATAGGATACAACAGGCTATGCGTGCTTCCAATGCCTTCAATCCATTGGTAATCATAATAATTCCCATTGTCGCAGTTGTTGCTAAACCAAAGCACTTTCCTTGTGCTGCCGTTGAGTTGCATTTCGGCGGTATCGAATACGACATGAGGCGTTAGACCAATCGTCTGGAACACATCGCACACCGAAAGCGAGAAATCGTAAAGGGGATATTCGGTGTTTGCCTCACAATCATAATGCAAGGGCCACGGGGCATAAATGGCATCTACAAACGACATGAAATAGCATTTGCCGTCCTCGTCCTCACGAATGCCGCCGAAGCACTCGCCTTCGATGGGATAACCCAGATGAGCGCAATTGATGACTTTCTTGTAAGCCATCTCGTTCACCACCGTATCGCCCTTGATGCCCAACTGGTAATAGGTGGAGTCCTCGTACATGGAGCGGTAGAACTGCACCCATGCCGTGTTTTCCAGGGGGAAGTTCCCTAGGATATGATCCGCATCGCGAACGCTCTTCCAATACTCTCCTCCTCCGTCGAAATACAGATGGTTGTCATATCCTTTGAAAAGACGAGGATTATCACCACCTGGAGCGATATCAACAAGGGGAAGATGCTCTCCTATCTCGGTGAAATGCTCGCCATGGTCGGTGGAATAGGAAAGAACAGCCTGAAGTCCAGTAAAATGAGGTGTGTACACAATTCCTTCATCGCTGATGGCTAAGCTTGTTCCATCAAACAGATAAAAGCCTGGAATGTGCTGGAAACCAACACTACTTCCGTCGACATTATAGCCACAAGCCACTACATTGCCCTCAAGGTCGAAGGCCATATCCTTAATACTAATGCCTTCAAAGGCAACAAGTTCCCAGTTTTGTATGTCTGACAAAGTAGAATGATAAATGCCGACGATATTCATAATGTAGTAGGCGACGCTGACATACACATCGCCGTTTTCATTGACCAAAAGGTCGCTGACGGATTCAGAGTTTTCGAGAAAATCAAGAATCCACCCATCCCAGGTCTCACCGCCGTCAAGGGTATAGGAGATTTCTCCGTTTTCAGCCCAAACCACCATAATGTCGTTGGTTGGAGCACATATACCTGCTTTCGTCGGCATCCCACACAAGGAAAGCACCGTGGTTTGCTGCCACGTGTCGCCGCCATCGTCGGAATACACTACGGTCTGCTGGTTATCATTAAAGACACAAATTCTTCCTTCAGGACTAACTGCAAAGCATGATGAATTAATATGACCAGTAAAACCCGTTTCCTGTCCTAATACAATCTGCCACGTCTCACCATCGTCTTGTGAACGCGACAGATTGCCGTATTCACCATAGGCAAAGATGCTTCCATCGGGACCGGCACCCAATATTGCCGTGCCATTGATGGGTTTCCAAATGTTTTCTTGCGCCTCAAGGATGCCAAGGCAGCCGAGGCAAAGGATGATGATTGATACTAATCTTTTCATAGGTCTGAGTATTTGATTGTTAATTGTTTGATTCTATTTTTAACTACGAATTTCACGAATTGTACGAATCTTTATTTCATTCGTTTAATTCGTATAATTCGTAGTTCCTATTCATACGGCGTTGACGATTTCCTCGAAAGTGCGGTTATCATTCCCGAGGTCCATTTTCATTTGCTTAATTCGTGATTTTCGTTTGTAGTAAGAGTCGGTCTGCGTGTCGAGCAGGATGGAAATCACATGGTTGGAGAAGCCGTTCTTCGACAGGCAGCAGATGCGCACGTCCCATTGGCCGAGCTTGGGGTAGAGCTGCAGCAGCCGTTGCGAGAAGCCGTCGAAAATCAAGTCCGTCAGGCCGATGAAGTCCTTCCAGTCGTTGTCAGTCAGCTCGAAATTGAGCGAATCGTTGTTCACCTCTTCGCTGAGGGCTTGGGCGGTGGTCATAATCTTGTTTCGCGTCATGATTTTCTGGATGGCCATGAAGTCCTTCTGCGGGAGGGTCTGTTGGTTGCGCCGCAGCTCGTCGTTGGTGCGGATGAGGGTCTCCATGTCGCTCACCAGTTCATGGATGCGGTTCTGGTCGCGCTCCACTTGTCGCCCGAATTGTTCCATCTCCAACTTGTGGTCGCTGATTTTCTTCCTTACCATCAGGATGACGACAAGCAAGGCGATCACCGCCATGGCGATGATGAGGTAAAGCTTCAGGTCGCGGTTGCGGTGCAGGCTCTCCAACTCGCTCTGCTGGGCTTTCAGTTCGTATTCCGACTTGATGCGCAGCATGGTCTCGTTGGCGTGCTCCGCGTCGGCTTGCATCAGGTTTGCAGCAAATTGTTTATGGTATTGCATTGCCTGCTGGTAGTCGCCCTCGCTTTCGGCTATGGCGTAAAGTGTCTGATAGACCGACATCTTCAGTCCGGTGCGCTCGCTGCGGAGGGCTTGGTTCAAAAACGTCTTCGCCTTGTCGTTATCGCGAGTGTAGTAATATAGGATACCCAAGGTCATGTGGGCGATGTCGGTGTCGTTGTCGCTGAGGCCGTATTCCATGGCTTGGTTCACGCTCTCGATGCCTTTGGCGAAGTTTCCTGTCTCCATGTAGTAGTCGCGGCCCATCTCCAAGTAGAGGTCGCCCAGCATGGCTGTATCATTAATAAAGGTGGCGATGCGGAAAGCCGAGTCGTAGTATTGCTTGGCCTGGGTGTATTGCTCCTGCGCCCTGACCGCCCTTCCGCTGTTGCGGTAGGCGTTCATCATGCCTGATGAGTCGGCGGTCTGCTTGAAGCAGTTCAATGCCTGTTGGTGTTGCTTGAAGGCATCCTCGAAGAGGCCGTGCTTGAGGTACATGGCCCCGAGGTTGTCGCGGAGCTGACCTTCCAGCTGGACGGCTTCCGTAGTTTTTTTGGAACGTTGTACCAATGCCAGCCCTTGCAGGAACTTCTCGGCAGCTTCTTCTGAGCGGCGTTGCTCGCGCAGCTGCACACCTTCTGTATAGAGGGTTTGTGCCTGCTGCATCCGCTTCGCTTGGTTGTCGCAGGAGGACAGCGTGAGGCAGAGGGCCAGCATGATTTGGATTAAGGATTTCAGGTTCGTTTTCATGGCTCAACTTTTTCGTCCGTTTCTTTGACACAAAAATATAGAGAAAAAACATTTGTCAAGAGGCGAGGGCGACTCTAGACCTCCATGTCCTTACTTTTTTTGAATGTCCTTATTGCTTATTGTTGAAAATCAAAGCTGTAACTAGATGCGCAAAACAGGCTTGTCCTTACTTTTTTTGAAGGAATAGAGGGAAAAAACACCCAATTTTTACCCCATACAAGGCTTATATTGCTTCATTTGCAAACAAATCATCCATCTTTACTTGCGACTGCACAATGCCACTGTGGATGCTCTGTCTGACACCGAAGGTGGTAATCAAGACCAGCTGCAATGCTTTGCGCGAATGGGTGGCTTCGCGGAATACCTGCATTTTCTTTCTGAGGTTTTCCTCGTAATCCTTGTCGATGACGAACTCACTCACCGAAAACTTGATTTCGCAAATGTTGGTTGTGCGGTCGCGACGGTCGATGACGAGGTCAATCTGGGCTTTGCCGCTTGCCGAGCTTCCTTGCCAAGATGAGATGTCGGTCAGCATGGCGCTGATTCCGATGGCTCTCTTGATTTGGCTGATATGATCCTTGCAGACTTGCTCAAAAGTCTGTCCAGCCCAGTTGCGTTTTGCCGGATTGTCGAGAAAATGAGTCCAAAAATGCTCGTCGGGGTTTTGCTTGCCTTTCATGAAGCGCAGATAAAACAGCGTGAAATAATCGGCCAGCTGATATGCCACGTTCTTCTCGTTGTAGCCGAAGGTGTTGTACGCCCTTATGAATTGGCTGTCCGACAGGTTTTTCAGCATTTCCGTAAGGAGACCGTTGTCTTCTATCTGCGTCACATTGATAATCTCTTTCCGGGTGAGCCCCGATTTCTTTGTGGCCAGAGCCTCTATGATTTTCAGGTATCCTTTCGATGTTCCGAAAAGGGTCTCGTAAAGATGGTCGAACTCATCCCAAAGCGGTCCCTTGCGTTTGAAGAAAACCGCATCGATGTTGGCGAGGTAGGAAAGTCCATTGTCGAGGAGCTTCAGGTAATAAGGGATGCCGCCCATCGTCATATAGCACTCCACGATGTCGTAACGGCTCCAGTGGATGCCTCGCGAGACCAGGTAACGCTCTGTTTCCTGAAGGGTGAAAGGCATTAGGTAAATCCGTCGTGCAGCACGGTTGAACAAGCCGCCTTTGTCGGACAGTATCTTCTTGGTAATCCAAGTGGTGGCTGAGCCGCACACAACCATCATGATGTCGTTTTGCTGTGCTCCCCATCCGTTCCAGAACGATTCGAATGCTGCCAAAAAATCACTTTGACGGGTGTCCAACCAAGGGAGTTCGTCGATAAAAACGATTTTCTTGCGCTTCACTTTGATGCTTTTCAGGAGCTTTTTCAACTCTGCAAAAGCCTCCAACCAGTCTGTAGGAACTTTTTTGACATCAGCACCGTATTCCAGCAAGGCGAGATAGAAGTTTTTGAGCTGCGTCTTCTTGGGCTTCTTGTAAAGCCCTGTGACCTTGAAGTCGTATGTGTCATCGAAGAATTCCTTTACGAGGAAAGTCTTCCCGACGCGACGGCGTCCATAAACGATGACGAATTCCGACTCTTTGGAGTCGCGGTATTTCTCCAACTGCCGAATCTCATATTCGCGCCCGATAAAAAGGTTTTTATCCATAGTGGTAGTATGATTTCTGGCTGCAAAAATAACACATAATTTTAAACTTAGGTGCGGAAACTTGATTTTTTTTCAACTTTCCGCACCTGAGTTCGATGTTTTTGCGGAAAAATATACAACTCAGGTGCGGAAACAAGGTTTTTTATACCACTTTCCGCACATGAGTTGATGGAGTATCTTGTTCCCATATTTGCCGAAAAACAATATTTCAATATGGAAATTCGGCGAAAAACTGTCTCTTTGGATGTTGGGATTACGTATCAGGAACTTGTGCGCTGAGAGTCGTTCTCAGTCACAATGATGGTCACAGTACGGCTGCCTCTTTTGGCGCGGAGTGTGATGACGTCGGGCCATTCGCCGGTGAGAAACACCTCTTCGAAGCCGTTCAGCGAGGCGATGCAAATCGAAATCAAAGCACTTCCCGATGTTGATCATTGCCTTGATGCCCGATGGCAATGTGAAGTAATAAGGTCCTATTCAGAAATAGTTACATTCAAAGCCTTTTCCAAAGGTTCCAGAACATCCAAGTTCTTGTTGCGTATGATGCCCATGTTGAGGTCGGGAACAAAATCTTTAGTCTGATAACCCTTCTGGTAAACCTTTTTGGCCTTCCCAAAAAGGTCGTTCAATTTCTCGTTTCCACTGTTACCCTTCAGAGACTTGGGAAAATCCTTCAATTTCAGGAAACGACAAATGCCTTCTTGGTCGCAGAGCAACCAATCCTCTATGCTGCTTTTGATACTAAGTAGGATGAACTCCTCAATCCCTATACGCTTCACAGCTTTTTTCAGCGCATTCCAGTCAATCATCAGGGGATTCCTCATTTCGAAAACATCCGTGTCGTAAGAACAGCACACGGTTTGTATCATATACCCCTTGTTCTTCGCATCTGGAAGAAACTCGTTTTTGAGTTTGGCCAACAACTTGCTGCTATAACGTGTCACGCCTCTTAAGTTATATATCCTGCATTGGTGCAATTCGGTGGTGCTAACCGTTCTGTAGTAGTCAATGAGTGCCTTGAAAAGCACTTCGTCGGTTTCACCCTCCACAAATAAAACTACCTGCGATGGTTTTGACTTCGATTGTTTCGTCATAACCTCCTACTGTATGAAGAATTTCTCAATCTTTTCATTGTTACCCTCCATGTCGAGCATGAAGTCAAACATGAACTCACCGATGGTAAGTTCCATATCACCTGCGTATTTATATAGGTATTTCAGCTTCGACGGGTTGATCTGCGCAAAGTGAGCCAGCCCATCATTTTTGGGTAGGCCGAAATACATCTGGTCAGGTCGCAAATAACGCATCAGATAGGGTGAGTGGCTGGTCATCAGTATCTTTGTATCCGAGGCATAGTTCTGCAGTGTCAGTAGCAGATTCTCCATCATGTGCGGATGGACGGAGTTCTCTGGCTCCTCCATCATGATCATGGGGATGTTTTGCTTTTTGGCTGCGATGCAAAGCGTGAAAAGGAATATCATCCGCTTGCTGCCGCTTGATAGCTGAAGGATAGTCGTTGGTTGTGTGCAGAACTTTTCTTTGATTCGGATGTCGTAGATTTTCTGCTGACCATCAGGCAACGTCACCACTTCTGGCGAAAACTCCGTGATGTTGGGTATGAGCTGCAGCAAGCCATCTTCCAGGAGCGCGTAATTGTCCTCGTCGGTGGTTTTCAGGTGATAAAGGTATTCGCTCAAAGTCATGCCGCCTAACATGACAATGCCTTTGCCGCCACCGACGGAGAAATACGACTCTGGATTGTCGAGTGTTTCCAGGTTGGGTATCTGAATGTCGCAAATCCGAGCGGCAAAAGGACTGAGGAACATCGTAGTGGACCGGGCAAGGGCCGACAATGCCAGCTGTTGGCCAGATACGGCAAAAGGCTTGTTGCATCTTCCCAGGGCCGAGGGCACTATCAAACATTTATCTGTAGATGTCCGGCTAATCATTTGGCGGAAACGCTGGTCAGACGGGTGTTTCATTTTTAGGCTTTCGGTGAGGATTTCCCCGTCATTATCGCTCTTTGCCCATGCAAAACCATATTCATACACAAACTGTTGCTCTATATTGTCAACGACCATATTCCCCGTGATTTCAAACACAAAGTTTCTGCCTTTCGTTGCTGCGTTGATAGGCAGCCAACGGCTTCGCATCATCAGTTGCCTTTGCACTTCATCAGCGGTAAGAAAGCTGATGCCAAACTCTATGGCACGCAGCACATTGCTTTTGCCATAGCCATTGGGAGCGATTAGTGCATTCTGTTCTCCCATCTTCAAAGTGACACGCTCAATATTGGCAATGCCATCTATTCTAAAACTGTTAATTCTCATACTCAAGTAATTATTTTTGCGTGAGTTTATTAGAAATATGCTGCAAAAATATATAAACGGACGGACTCGCGCAAATTATTTTACAGTTTTGAAACCATACCAACAACTTCAAGCGAAGCCCCAAAAACTCCTCCGCCCAGCCCCTCCATGGCTCTTGAACCTTTGGAGAAGCCGGGCGGAGGGATTTCAACCTTTGGGCAAGGCTTAGCCGGCAAACGGGTCGTCGCCGCCATTGCCACCATTGCCACCATTGCCGCCGGGCGTTTCGCCGCCACCGGGCTCTTCGCCGCTATTGGGGTCGACGTTCGAGTTGCCTTGCGTGATGTCGTTTTCCTCCTCTATCTCGTTGCCGTTCTTGTCGACCTTTTGCCATGAGACGGAAGTGGCAAACTGCTGTGAGAATTTGGAAGAAACAGTGCAGCCCAAGCGCGACTTGGCGTTGTTGGCTGTCACGTCCTTGGCCGTAGCCTCCTTCTTGACCGTACCGTCGGGGTTCAGCTCGTCTTTCACCGAGCATGAGAGGTTGGGGTAGACGGTCAGGAAGTCTTCGCCGAGCCTGCAACGGAAGCCGCGAGCGGCCTCGCGCTGCACAATCTTCATGAACTTCGACACGCAGCCTTTCATTTCTTCCACCGAATAGGTGTTGTCGTCGCAAGCCTCTTCGCAGAGTTCGCTGAAACTCAATGTGCCGTTGAACACGGGCACTGCATACCACGAGTGGGTTCCTGTCTTGGTGTTTTCTTTCACCGTGTACTTAACTTTTGCCATAATAAAAACGTTTTTTTTGGTTGATATAAAAATGTTCAAAAATAGGCCGTTTTTAAAAAGGTTACCTTTTCTGCCAGAAAACCTAACCTTTCCTGCCAGAAAAGGTAACCTTTTTTATCAGGGGTGTTTTTTAGGGTCGTTTTGCATCGTCGGTATTCTCATTAATAAAAGAAGTACAAGCAAGGGGTAAAGCCTATTGTTTTTCATCGTATCGTGATTTTGTTCGTGTAAACTTTTCCATCTGCATCCATAATCCTCACCAAATAAACCCCTTCCGCCAATCCCTCAACATCAATCTCATTCGTCCCTCTCACACACTTCACCATCTGCCCTGAAGTATTGTAAACCTTTACCTCAACAGCCTCCATGCCTTCAACAACAACCCTGTCCCTTGCCGGATTGGGATAAACGCCAATGCTTTCCGCTTCTTCTTCGACTCCCACGCACTCTCCATCAACGCAGAAGTCATCAAAGCAAACGGCACAGTTTCCGCTGCAATAAAAGTGTCGGATGGCGATATAAACCTCTTGGCCACAATATTGGGACAAATCACACATATAATTGTACCAGTTACCCTGGTTGTACAATGTCCAATGTTGCATCATGGTGAAAGCCATCGGGTCATCGTTGGTGGTCGTTGAAACGAAAACTCCAATGTGTTCGGCAGGGTTGGCTGTGTCCAAGGCGCAAGCCCAAAATGAAACCATTCCCAAACCATCTAACCGAATACGTGGCGAGACGAGATAATTGCTTGGCGTTAGAGAATCACCAGTGGCGATGTCTTTTGAGTAAGACACCACCATGCCATCGGATCCAGAGTAGCCCATGCCACCGGTCGGGTAAATCTGCCAGTCGTGGCCGTCGCCGTCTGCATCAATGGTAGTCCATTCCAAAAGATGGCCCGCTGCAAAATCATTTTCAAAGTCCCAACAAGTCTCACTGTTGGTTTG
>CAMYYB010000097.1 GCA_947303335.1 uncultured Bacteroidales bacterium
ATGAGGATCATTTCTTGCATAGACGAAAATTTTGTGCAAAAATAGGCTTTTTCATTCATAAAATCTCTATTTTTGCAAAAAGAAAACGCAAACAACAGCAATTCATCATGCTATACTACCTCATTCTTCTCTGTATCGCCATTCTTCCCGTTGTGATGCTGATGGTGTACATCAACAAGCAAGACAAATACCAGAAAGAACCTGTCAAGTCACTGGTCAAAGCTTTCATCGGAGGCATTTTAGCCATTTCGGTAGACATTATTATCGTCTACGGAATCGACTCCTTTTTCGGCGATAGCGCATTTGCAGATACCATATTCTATCAGGCGTTCCTTCAGGCGGGCATCCCTGAAGAGCTTTCAAAATTCATCATGTTCATGTTACTCATCTGGCGCGACAAGAATTTCGACGAGTATTTTGACGGCATCGTCTATGCCTCTTTCATCGGGCTTGGCTTCGCCTGTTTGGAAAACATCGAATATGTCTTCGAGTACGGTTTTGGCACCGGCGTGGTAAGGGCTTTGATTTCGGTACCAGGCCACTTCCTGTTTGGCGTAGTGCTGGGCTATTTCCTTTCGATGGCGAAATTCCGCCCCGAAAAGCGCAACACCTATATAATAATGGGATTACTTTCGGCAATGACAGCCCACGGACTCTTCGACTGGCTGCTGATGATTACCGAAGTGCTGAGTCCCGCCATTTCCTCCATCATCTATGTCGTATTCATCTGGGGCGACATCAGACTGTGGAAACTTGGCTTGAAATACATCCGCAAACAGCAGGAAAACTCGAAGAAACAAAGCAAAGAAAACGCACTCCATAACCTTGAGGAACAAATCCGTTCCAACCTCAATTTCGACTCCGAATACAAGCGAATCGACTGGAATGCGGGCAACAGACCCTGATTGTAAAGGAGGGTTTCACCGAAAAAGTTTGTAATGCCCGAGCGTAACTGATTTATTTTCAGAATCAACTTTCCGAAAAAGTTTGTAAGGTCTTGACAAGCCGTTGGGACAATGAGTAAAAACTGTAGTTTTGCCTCGTCAAACCTAACAGTTATCATCATGCGAAAAAAGATTCTCCTTTGGTCGTGTCTGCTTATATTGACGGGCACGACGGCAATGGCTCAAGAAGCCGAGTCCAAAACACAATGGCACCACAACCTCTATATAGAAGTGGGGCCGAAGTACACCGCTCATCTTTCCCCCAACCTCGAACCCTTCAGGCCGACAGGCGGCTACGGAGCTTTCATTAACGTGGACAGCAGGATGAGGACTTACCAAGCCTCAGCCCGATACGAAATTGTCAGTCCCAATTACCATTGGGCATTGCGTACGGGACTTCAATACGGCTTCCAATACAAACGCATCGGCTACAAGCAATCCGAAGAGGTATTCCATCCGGCAGACTACGTCGACAACGAATGGTACTACTTTGAAGTCGATAACGAGCAACAGTTGGAATACCTCCGTGTGAAAGGCATCGAGCAGCACTCTCACTATCTGGGTATCCCACTTGAACTCCGCTATTATTTCAACTCAGAGGTTGATAATTTCAGAATGTACCTTGCCGCAGAAACCGACCTCGACTTCCTCGTTGGCAACAGAAATAAGGTGAATTTCCTCGCCAAGGACGGTATGGCACCATTCGCCGAGCAAGTCACCTCACACTATGACAATCCAGACCCGATAAACGCCTCAGCCTATTTGGGCGCAGGTTTTCAAGTGGGCAACAGAAAGGGCATCGGCGTAGGGTTCAACTGGCTCATCCATCTGTTTGAAATCAACGGCACCACAGGAATGTTGCCCACCAAGTCTAAATTGGCCGGAAGCAAGTTGCAAATCGAATTACTTATCCCCATAAAATACTGAACCATGAAAAAATACATCATCTTTGCTGCGGTAGTTATCGCTATGACAGCCTGCTCAAAATCAGACTTTAAACAAATCCAATACATCGAAGATCCCGACTACCCCGGACTTCCCGTCTATTCCGAAATGGGTTACAACACCTATGGTGCCTACATCAATAATAAGGTATTCAACCCAGCATGGACCGACCGTCCTTTCTACCTCATCGCCGACCGCGAAAACATGACGATGACCCTCAACGGATCAGTTGAATACAATGGCTTCAACATAATTTTCACCTTGCCTATTGACACCACCTATCATTTGGAAGACTACCACAGCCTCCTCGCCCTCAATGGAAAATCATTCACCATCGACACGACTCCGACAAGTTGCAACGTAAAGATGGAAGGCTACAACGCCCCCGATATTGAAAGCATTTACAGTGGACACATCAAATTCGAGAAAGTACAGCAAATGCTTGTGGACAAAACGGATGCCGAGGTTGTGGTATCAGGCAAGTTCCAATTCCGTGCTTTCACGCACGACGGAACCCGTATCGATGTAACCGGTGGTCGTTTCGACCTCGGTGTCGACAATGCCAATTTTGTAAATTTCAGACAGTAACTGCATCATCCTCTTTTTGAAGTTGTTTTTGAAATTGTTACAAGCGATTCAAAGACAACTTCTTTTTTGTATCTTTGCGCCATCAAATCACAACATTATGTCACTCAATTGCGGAATCATCGGTCTTTCAACGGTTGGAAAGACCACTATATTCAATTGTATATCAAACACAAAGGCAGAGATTGGCTTTGCCTCTAAGTCGAACATCGGAATGTGCGAAGTGGTGGACGACCGACTGAAACTCATTGACAACATCTCACACTCAAAGCGCATCGTCCCCGCTACTGTCGAAATTGTCGACCTGCCTGGCTTGAGCAAAGGCGGTCAGGGCGTAGGCAACAAGCTCCTTGCCGAAGTGCAGACGATGGATGCCCTCATCCACGTCCTGCGCTGTTTCGACGACCCCAACATCCCTCACAGCGAAGGCAGCATCGACCCCGTTCGAGATATGGAACTCGTCGACCTGGAACTTCAAGTGCGCGACTTGGATTTAGTCACTCGCAAGCTGGAACGCACCCAGAAGATGCTCAAAAACGGAGAGAAGGACTTCAAGAAAGCCTTCGATGTACTCACGGTTTACAAAGAGACTTTGGAGAACTTCGGCAACGCCCGCGACGCAAAGGTGGCCGAAGAAGACAAGAAGTTTGTGCAGGACATCCAGCTACTGACCGCCAAACCTATCATATATGTTTGTAACGTTGATGATGCCTCTGCCACCACCGGCAACAAATACTCAGAAGCCGTAAAGGCCGCCTTGAAGGAAGGTCAGGAGATGCTCATCATCGCCGGCAAACTGGAAGCTGAAATTGCCGAGCTCGATGCCGACGACCGCCAACTCTTCATGGAAGATGCCGGCCTGACCGAACCAGGCGTGAACAAACTGGTCCGCACCGCCTATCACACCTTGAACCTGCATTCCTTCTTCACCACCGGTCCCGACGAGACCCGCGCCTGGACCATACACGTGGGCGACACCGCTCCCATCGCCGCTGGAGCCATCCACAGCGACCTGCAACGTGGCTTTATCCGCGCCGAAGTGATGAGCACAGAGGATTTCCTCAAATACGGTTCAGAAGCTGCCGTCAAGGAAGCGGGCAAGTTCCGTGTTGAAGGAAAGACCTATGTCGTCCAGGACGGGGATATTTTGAACATTCGATTCAATGTTTAATATAAACTACGGATTACGCGGATTGAACGGATTGGCAAATTGAGAATTATAAGGATGCAAGCATCCAAATTATACGGATAACCAGCCGATTATGGAAGACAGTCTAATTTACAGAGACGAAACCTACAATATTATTGGCGCTGCCATGAGCGTTCACAAAGAACTTGGGTCTGGCTTTTTGGAATCAGTATATCAAGAGGCTTTGGAAGTTGAGTTTTCAAAACGGAGCATTCCTTTCGTCGCACAACAAAAAATCCAAATTCGTTATAAGGATGTCTTACTTAAGCAGTATTATATCCCAGATTTCTTCTGCTATGACAAAATCATTGTTGAAATAAAAGCTGTTTCGCATGTACTTCCAGAACACGAGGCCCAAATTATCCATTATGTAAAAGCCACTGGGAAAAAAATGGGACTGTTACTGAATTTTGGAGAAGATAGTTTGTACCACAAGCGCTTCCCCAACCTTTCGTCCAAGCCAATCCGTACTAATTTGCAGCTTTAGCTGCCAATTTTTCAAAATCATCCGTTTAATCCGTCCAATCCGTAGTTAAATAAATCATCAAAATGGAACAAGTAGTTCTAGTAGACGAAAACGACAACCCCATAGGCCAAATGGAGAAGCAAGCGGCCCATATAGAGCCCCATTTGCACAGGGCCTTTTCTGTCTTTATCTTTAATTCCAAAGGTGAATTGCTGCTGCAGCAACGCGCCCTATCGAAGTACCACTCCCCTGGCCTATGGACCAACACCTGCTGCAGCCATCCACGCGACGGAGAGACCACGCTGCAAGCCGCTTCGCGTCGCCTGATGGAAGAGATGGGAATGGACTGCGCTATGCACGAAGTCTACACCTTTATTTATAAGGCTCCCGTCGGGCAAGGACTCACCGAACACGAACTTGACCACGTTTTCATAGGGCAAAGCGACGAGGTTCCCAAAATCAACCGTGACGAAGTGGAATCATGGAAATATATGCGTATCGACGCACTGAAAACCGACCTCCAGCTTCATCCCGAGTGTTATACCGAGTGGTTCAAGATTACCTTCGAGGAAATGACCCACCACGCTGAATTGCTTGGTAAAATCTAAGGTTGAAGAGGATTCCCGTCCTCCCTTCAACCTCTTTTTTTATAGAAA
Source organism: uncultured Bacteroidales bacterium (assembly GCA_947303335.1). Lineage (GTDB taxonomy): Bacteria > Bacteroidota > Bacteroidia > Bacteroidales > F082 > Limimorpha. The sequence goes on from CAMYYB010000097.1 coordinate 4,786, forward strand.
TTATTTAGTAAGTATATTTACTATCTATAAATTTACTACTTTTGCCGCGCAATTAAAATTGAAAACGTTTAAATTTATCTACTATGAAGCGCAAATTTCGTATCGTTGTGGGAATGCTGCTGTTAGCTATCCCGCTGTGCATGAACGCACAAGTGCAACCTGGCAAACCAAAACAAGAGCCCAAGAAGGACAAAGTTGAGCAAGCCGAAAGAGATAAGCTTGCGAAAGAAAAAGAAAGGGAAAAGGAAAGAGAAATAAAAGAAAGAGAGAAGAGAGAGGCCAAAGGTGGCTTCGAAATGCCTAAATTGTCAGGCTTTGTCCAAGGGATGTACATTGCCAATCTGAACCAGGAAGGCACGCTCACTGACAACACCCTCAGAATGCGCCGTGTGCGTCTGTCGGTCGAAGGCACACTGTTCAAAGGTCTGACTTATAAAATTCAAGGCGACTTCAGCCGCAGCCCCATGCTGGTCGACGCTTTTGTGAAGTACAAAGTCTGCGACGCTTTTTCCATCCAACTCGGTCAGTTCAAGACCCCGTTCTCGATTGAAAGCCCCATCAATCCTGTCAACCTCGAAATCTTCGACTACGGCGAGAGCATTCAGAAATTGGTCGGCTATAGCGACGTCTGCGGTGTCGGTAGTTTAGGCCGCGACTTAGGCATCATGGCTACAGGTAACCTCTTCCCCATCAAGGGCGAGGAAGGCATTGACTACCACGTGCTCAACTACAGCCTCGGTCTGTTTAATGGCAATGGTGCAAACGCCCTCGACAACAACAACCGCAAGGACTTTGTGGGTCGCCTCGAAGTACATCCCGGCCTGAAGCACCTGACCTTGAGCGGTTCGTACTATACCGGATTGTACAGAAACACAACTGTAGAGAACCAAATTGCAGCAGAAGGCATTGCTCCCGGGAACACAGCATTCAACAATGGCGTTCGCAACCGCTGGGCTGCCGGTATCCAGTACAATGATGGCAAGCTCGTTCTCCGTGGTGAATACATCAGTGGTCAAACTGGTTGCAAAATCGGCGGCTTAGACGAGCATGAGAATCCGATTATTTTAGACATAATCCAAAGCAGTAAGGGTTATTACGCTGTAGCTGGTTACAACTTCCTCCTTGGCAAAGACAAGAGTCAGAAACTGATGCCCGTCCTTCGTTACGAGCATTTCGCCAACGATATTCCTAACACCGGCACCAACTGGTACACTGCCGGCATCAACTATTGGCCCATCAAGTCGCTCAACTTCAAGCTCGACTACTCGTTTGTTCAGAAACCAATCGGCGGCAACACGCATCGCATTGTCGGCATCTTGAGCTATAAGTTCTAATCTGTCGGCCCTTCGACAAGCTCAGGAACCTTCAATAAGCTAAGGTCGTTGAGCCTGTCGAAACGCCGTCACCATAATGAAATCTTAAATCATAAATCTTAAATCTTAATTCGATATGTCTAACGCATCCAACCTCTGGAAAAAAGAAGACTGGTTAGCCGTTTGGATTGGCTTCATCGTCATTGCTGTGGCCTGCATCGCCGTCCTGACAGGTTCTTTTGACTTCTCCGCAGCCAAATTTGGCAGCTGGCATTGGTGGGAAAATGTAGAAGAAAAGAAATCCTTGGCTGCCCAATTCAACGGCGAGTTTTGGATTAAACTGCTCCGCACCTTCTTAGTGACTGGCATCCTGTTCGGTATCGGCATCAAACTGCAAGGCGAGAAAATCGGCAAGTTCATCCCTGCTTTCGTCGTGCTGTTCATCATCTGCATCATCGTGAGAATGGTGAGTGCGGAATACACCTTAAAGATGTACCTCGAATGGGCATTCTGGGCTTTGCTCATCGGTCTGCTCATCTCCAATACCGTCGGCACACCCGATTGGTTGAGACCCGCCATCCGTACTGAGTTCTACATCAAGACGGGTCTGGTCATCATGGGCTTCTCCGTGTTGTTCAGCAACATCGCCAAATTCGGCCTCTATGGTCTCGGCATCGCTTGGATTGTGACGCCTATCGTCATCATCTTCATGTGGTGGTTCGGCACCAAGGTACTGAAAATCGGCAACAAGCCTTTGGTGATTACTCTGGCTTCGGCCACCTCAGTGTGCGGCACCAGTGCTGCCATCGCCACAGGTGCTGCCGCCAAAGCCAAGAAAGAAGACCTCTCGTTAGCCATCTCCATCTCCATTATCTTCACCATCCTGATGATGGTGTTTGAGCCTATGATCATCCGCGCCTGCGGTATGAACCAACTCATGGGCGGTGCCTTGATTGGTGGTACAGTGGATTCCACCGGCGCTGTGGTGCTGGCTGGTAATGCCCTCGGTGAGGAAGCTGAGCAAGCCGCTGTCCTCGTGAAGAGCATCCAGAACATCCTCATCGGTTTCATCGCCTTCTTCGTGGCCATCTTCTTCGCCACCAAGGTCGACAAAGACCCGAACCAGAAGGTCGGTGCCGGCGAGATCTGGAACCGTTTCCCGAAGTTCATCATCGGTTTCTTCGTGGCCTCGTTGGTCGCTTCCTTCATCGTCAAGCCTCTGGGTGGCGACGTGAAGGCCATCAACGGCGTCCTCGACCAATACAAGAACTGGGCCTTCGTGCTGGCCTTCACCAGCATCGGCCTCGACACCAACTTCAAGAGCCTCTTCAAGCAGATGCAAGGCGGCAAGGTGCTCTGGCTCTACATCGTGGGTCAGGTGTTCAACATCCTGCTCACCCTGTTCGCCGTATGGTTCCTGCTGTCGGGCGTCGTCTTCAAGGTCCCGGTGCTTGAAATGTTCAAGTAATGAACAAAAACCACAAGATATTCAAAGTGATTACCATCGTCGTGGTGGTAATCACTTTGTTTTTGGCCGGCTGGATTATGGCCAACAAACTCGGCCTCGTCGATGGCTACGACTTCGGTGCGGGCGCCTATTTCTACGCAGACATCCCCACCGAGCAATACAGCCAAATCGACAAGGAGGGAGCCTACCAAACCTCCGTTCCCAAATGGATTTTCTACGTCCTATTCTTCTCCTGGGGCTGGCTGATGTGGCGGTTGTGGGTGTGGGTGGAATCGCGGGGGAAGAATCACTGATGACTCGTGGAGCCCAGGCATAAATTTTCAGTCTTTAAACACATATTCGGGGTTGTATTCAATATTGTAGGCTTTCAGGAAAGCCTCATATTCCTCTTGGAATGTCTTTTTGTGATGATGTTCTTTTTGATTCTGCACATAGGTTTTCACCTTTTCTACGGCAGAAGCACTTACCGAGAACACAGCATAACCACCTTGCCATGCAAATTGCGAATAATATGGGGCGATGGTCTTGATCCATTTGCTGCTGCATTTCTTGATGTCCTCCACGAAGTCGGCCATGGAGATTGTTCGTGGAAGGGTGCAGAGGATGTGGATATGGTTAGGGACGCCGCCAATTTGGATGACCATTGCGTTCTTGTTGACGATGATACCATCGATGTAGGCAAATAGCTTGGGGAGGTCTTCTTCGCGTATGGTGACGGAGCTGTATTTGGTGTGGAAGACCAGATGGATATAGACTTGTGCGAGTGACTGGGCCATGGTTAGAGGGTTTTATCCCAGGGCTATGCCGCTGGGGAATATCTGTCTGAGCCTTGCAGGCTCATAAATGAAGCGTCGGTGGGAAGAATCCTACGGCTATGCCGCAGGGAATATCTGGCTGAGCCTTGCAGGCTCATGGATAAGGCATTGGCGGGAGCAATCCCACGGCCGTGCCGCAGGGAATATCTGGCTGAGCCTTGCAGGCCCATGGATGAAGCGTCGGCGGGAGCAATCCCACGACCATGCCGCAGGGAATATCTGGCTGAGCCTTGAAGGCTCATAGATAAGGCATTGGCGGGAACAATCCCACGGTCATGCCGCAGGGAATATCTGGCTGAGCCTTGCAGGCCCATGGATGAAGCGTCGGTGGGAAGAATCCTACGGCTATGCCACGGGGAATATCTGGCTGAGCCTTGCAGGCTCATGGATGAAGCGTCGGTGGGAAGAATCCTAAGGCTATGCCGCAGGGTATAGCTGGCTGAGCCTTGCAGGCTCATGGATGAAGCGTCGGCGGGAGCAATCCCACGACCATGCCGCAGGGAATATCTG
>CAMYYB010000098.1 GCA_947303335.1 uncultured Bacteroidales bacterium
GCGGGATGTTGTGGCCCATATACGACCAAAGGTCTTCCACCTCATCTTCGGTGAAAGTGTCGTATTCGGCATCCCATTTCTCGGCTTGCGACAGACGCTGGCCGTAGGCACGGTTCAGTTTGGCTTCGTGCGCAAACTTGTCGTTCAGGAACTTGTAGAGAAATATCTCCGTGATAATCTTGTACTCGTTTCCGTCGTTGCCCAAACCCGCGTTGCCGCAAACGGCTTTGAGGGAATCTATCAGATTGATGGTTCTTTGCTTAATATCCATGATTTGAGTTAATTACTTAATGATGATTGTCTGGAAGCCTGCTCATATTGGGAATAATACTCGCCTGCAATCTCATGCTGGATAAACTTACGGTCAGCAAGGCTGGCAGTGATTTTCATTTCGAGCATTTTCTCGCTGACCAATGCCAGCACATCGCGGTCGAATGCGGCTTCGTTGTTGAGTATGCCTTGGTTGAAGAAAATCATCTGGTCAATCCAGTCTTTCAAACGATTAAGACCATCAGCGATTTCATACTCCTCCTTCGAAATCAAAGGTCTTTCCTGCCTCTTCGTTCGCTTTTCGTTTTCCTCTACAATACGCTTATGGATTCTTACGAATCGTTCGTCTTGCTTGTATTTGCCTTTCAGCACCTCGTTGGCTCGGTTGATTTCGCGGATTTTCTTCATCACCTCGTCCATATATTCGATTTTGAGTTTGGCATCCGCCACATCCTGGGGCATAAATCCCTTTTCGCGGAAGAAGCGCTTAAATTCTTCTATGAGGTTCACATACCTGATTTCCTTATGGTCGAAATTGCGTTCAAACTCCATCATCACCTTTTCGGCCCGTTCCTTGATGTCGTTATTATAGATGCGTAACTCCTCGCTGCCTTTGTGAGTGAACTGGTATTCAATTTGAGAGAGAATTAAGTTGACATTGTCGCTCACCTCGTCGTCGTGCATGAACTTCTCCTGTTGGTTGAGGGCTTGTATCCTATAGTTGACGACGCTAAGCAAATCAGCCAAATCGCCCACTTCCATCCTTTTAGCAAATGCCTTCAATTCGTTGTCGCCAAAGCTGCGGATTTGGTTGGACAGAGCCTTGGCGTTTTCGAGCACACGGCGCACTTCATACAATTGGTTACGGTCTTCGGTTTCGTCAAGTTGCTGACGGAATAACTCAGCATTGTCGCAAGCGTATGCAAACATCACGCTCTTGACTTCCCGCAGTTGTGCCTTGATTTCGTCAACATCCTCAAGCACCGAAACGCCAATGGGCGTCAAGGCTTCTTCGCCGTCTTCGAGCAGACCTTCGTCGCAACGGTTCAATTCGCGTAAATATTCATTGTTGGTGTCCTCAAAGTTCTGCTTGATATTGGCAAAATCCACCACATAGCCATATTTGAAGTCCTTGTAAGGGCGATTGACACGGGTCAAGGCTTGCAGCAGGTCGTGGCCGTACATCTTTCGGGTGAGATATAAGCGCTTCAATCGGGCTGCATCAAAGCCAGTCAACAGCATTCGGTTGACAATCAGCAGGTCGATATTGTCCTTTTTCTTGAAATCATCAATAATCCTTTCCCTTTCTTCCTGGTCGCCCTCATCGTGCAGAATCAAGGCAGCCCTTGGGTTGATGGCATCATACGAGGCACTTCCATGAGCATAAGACGCATGTAATGCAGAAAAGGGAATGGTTTCGGCAGCCATCGAATAGTCAGATAAGCCATCGTCGATAACATACGACGGTTTTATATACTTCTGGTAATAGATATTGTAAAGGTGTCGCGCTTGGGTATTCGTTTCGCACACTATCATCCCCGCTACACTCCAATCGTCTTTCTCAATACGGAAACGCCGCAAGTCTCTAATGACATAATCAAGCAAACTGCGCAGGTAGTTGTCCGATTCGATGATGACCTCCTTTCTCACATCGCCTTTCTTCACTTGAGGATTGTTCTTTTGCGCCTCGTCCAACAGACTGATGAGTTTTTCCTTATAGGTAGTTTCTATGTCCTCGCGCATCAACTTCAAAGTGTAGCCATCAACAATGGACTTGTCGTAATAGTACTTGTCGATATAATCACCGAATACTTTCCATGAAGCCCGTTCTTCACCAAGCAGAGGGGTGCCTGTCAAAGCTAATTTGACGGCATCACGGTCGGCATCAAGCAGATTGGCTAGGAAAGAGCCTTTGGGGTTATAGCCCCTATGGGCTTCATCAATAAAGAACACCCGCTGTAGGTTGATATTGTAAGTGGATGGCAGACTCACTTTTTCGTGGTCTTCTTCAAACTTCTGAATGTTGACCACCATGATTTCAGCGACACCCGAATCATTTTCAACAATATGCGTGTTCTTGAAATCGTCCATCAGTTCTTTGCGGCTCTCGGCAGTTCGCACATGCAACCCACGAGCCACAAACTCATCCCTGGCTTGTTGCATTAGGCTCAGGCGGTCGACGATGAAATAGAATTTGGCGACCGTGTTTCTCTTGGCAAAGAAATCGGTCAGGCTTTTCACCGAATAATAGGCCAGAGCCGTCTTACCGCTGCCCTGTGTGTGCCAGATGATGCCCGACTTCACGCCTTGGTCCAATTTCCTGCGGATGGCCAACGAAGCGAAAAGCTGCTGATAGCGCATCACGTGTTTTTCGAGTTTCACCACCGTCTCGCCGCTATCCAACTCTGTTTTCTTCTCAACGTAGGCAAAGCCGTAATGCAGCAGGAAGAGAAAGCGTTCCCTGCTCAGCAACGAGGACAAGACCCTATTGGTTGGCGTGTCGGGCTGCTTGTTGGTTTGGTATTCCGGCAGATTCGACAAGACCACCTTGTTGAACGACTTCAAAACGGCCAATTCTTCTTCCTTGCCTATTCGCTTCAGCTTCAGGTTTTCATAAAAAGAATTCCGCTGTTCCCTGAACACATTGAAAAACATGTTGCTTTTTGAGATGGAGGCATAGAAAGCGCCTTGCAAAGGTACACGGGTTTCCGCGTCGTACTCTTGATTATTGGAAAACACCATGAGTTGGGTGACATTCAAGAAACGGCGGAACTTCTTGTTGGCCATACGCTGGTTCATGCGGTTTCGCTCGGCCAAAATGCCGTCCTTGTTGTTGGGAATCTTTACCTCGATAAATGCCAATGGCAAACCGTTCACAAAGCAAGTGATGTCGGGACGGAAATTGTCGCCGCTGTCCTCGTTCTTGCATGTGAACTCGGCGGTGCAATGCCAATCGTTGTTGTCAGGATCATCGAAGTCAATAACCCGCAGTCCACTCGTCGCATTGATGACCTTATAAAACTCGCGTCCCAAATCGTCGTTGTCGGCAATTCGCACCAAAGTGTCGAGCAGCAAATCAATATCTTTTTGCGAAGCATCAGGATTCAGTTCTTTCACCTTCCTTTTGAACACATCCGTAAGGATATTGGTCTTATGGTCATAGTGGTCAATCGTAGGAAGATACGCATAACCCAATCGCATAAGGTGCAATATGGCCGGTATCTGTACCCTCGTGGCTTCTGAAAACTGCTTCGACATAGTTTGACGTTTTGCTTAACAAAAAAATTACAAAGTTAGGCATTTTTCGGCATTGCACAAGCGGTTGAGTTGAAGCAAAGAGAAAAAATTTCCTCCCCACAAGCCAAACAGCTTATGGGGAGGCATTGAAATCGAACAAAAATTAGAGTCAATAATTATACCCCTTCCCCACCATCATCTTCTCTGTCGGGTAATGGCCTTGATAGACGAGGCCGAGGTTGCCGTCAATGGCTATCTCGTCGCCCATCTTGAGCGGATGCCCGTTCAGTTGACCAAACTCGTCGTTGACATCGACCTCGAGACCGTCACAACTGACCACACAGACTTTACCAAGACGTACCGCCGTGACAGCAGCATGGGATGTGGCACCGCCACGGGCCGTCAGCAGGCCGTCGCAGTCGAAAATCATGCCGATGTCTTGGGGGACGGTATCAGGACGCACCAAGATGACGTTGTTCTCAGGATGCTGATCACGCAATGCCTTGATTTGGTTCTCGTTGAACGCTGCCAAGCCATTCATCGCGCCTCCTCCGATACCCATTCCGTGACCCAGCTGGCGCATCTCTTCGGGCGACGGAACAAAGGCAATCTTCTCCTCTTCCGTCTTGAGGTCTTGGTCACGAATCTGCAAGATGTGGAAGTCCTCAGGCTTGTCAGACTCAAAGGTGAACTCCATCTCCTGCGGACTGTAGCCCAAATTCTCGGTCAGCTCGACAGCAACGGAATAAATCTTCTTGTAAATATCAGGTAACAAGGTCTGCATCGAGGGACCTTCCAGTCCGGCGGCCTTGCGCTGGGTCTCCCCTATCGGCAGCGGCTTGACCAAACCGCCCACGATGTCCTCACCCTGACTGCGCATCGTGAAGTCACCATAAAGATGCACACCCGGGCGCTCACGGTGCGGGTTCTGCGTGAACACCACGCCTGAGCCAGAGGTCTCGCTGCGGTTACCGAAAATCATTTGCTGAACAATAACGGCAGTACCCCAGTTCTCAGAGATGCCCAAATGGCGGCGATAGGCCAAAGCACGCTCTGAGTTCCAGGATTCAATCACCATGTTGACGCAGTCAATCAGCTGCTTGAACGAGTCCTGCTCAAAAGTCACCTTGTGGTCGGCAAGGATACGCTTGTAGGACTGTGCCACCTCGCGCATCTGGCTGATACTGAAGTCGGCCTTCATCTTCACGCTGGTTTTTTGCTTGAAGGCGTTGATTTCGTCGTCAAAGACATCGCGCTCGATGCCCTTGGCCATACCCCAGCTTTGCAGGAAGCGGCGATAGGAGTCCCACACCGCCCAGGCGATACTCTCGTCCTTCGCAATGGCTTCGGCAATCTCATCGTTCAGACCCACGTTCAGGAAAGTGTCCATCGCACCCGGCATCGAGATGGCTGTACCCGAACGCACCGAGACGAGCAGCGGATTCTCAGGCTGACCGAACTTGCGGCCGGTGAGGCGTTCCAGTTCCTCGATGTGCTTGCGAATCATGCCGTGAATCTCGGTCCGCAGCTCAGGGATAGTGTTGATGGTCTCGTTGCGGCGGAAGGTCTCGGTGGTGATGACAAAGCCCGGAGGTACAGGCATCCCATGCAAGTACAGGTTCTTCAGGTTGTTGGCCTTGTTGCCGATAAACACCTGGTTATCCATTTTGGGGGTCTTTTCCCAAAATGGGCTTATCAGCATCTCAGAGTTGTAAGTCATGATGTCGCTGATCAACTTCTCGTTCAGGGTGGATTCCATCGTGCGCAAGGAAGCAAGGATGCGGCTGATGAAATTGTCCAAAGGCTGCATCAGGAAGGCATCAGAGAGCAGGTCGCGGTGGAACTCCTCCGATTTCTGGCTGATGAGGGCCAACGTCTCACGCTCGCTGAGTTTCCCTTCCGGGTCGAAGAGTTGCGGAATGACGATTTTCAACGGGTATTCGTATGACTTCAGGAAATACTTGATGATGATGCGGCGCACGTCCTCAGCGATAAACTGGAAGATGTTGATATATTGGCCGAAAGAGAAGCTCCGTGAGGTCAAGCTGAAACGCAGCATGTCGAGCTTCGAGTTGAAGCTCTGATTGGTGATGCCGTCGAGGGCGAGTCCCTTACGGAAATATTCGAGAATCGTATAAATCTGATTCAGCGTGCGTTTTGAGATATAATCGAGGTTGATGCTCTGCACCACCTTCTCCATCAGCTGGGTGGCGACACGCTCCAAGCGGAAGGTCAGACCCATGGCTTCAAACTTGTTCTCGCGATAGGTGCCGTACATCGACGGGATACCGATGGCGATATGGCGCTTGTGGTAGATGTTCTCCCAGCCCTCGCTCTGCTCAGGGTTGAAAATCACAGTCTTCAGTTTGTCCATGAAAGCGTATATCATGCTTAGCGACTCAGCAAAGTCCTTCTTCTTGTAGGCCTCCTCAAACTTGTCAATCTCCTCATCGGGGATGAAGGGGAAACTGCGCAGCGAGCTGAAGATGTTGACCGACTCGAAGCTGTATTTCTCACGCAGATAGGCATACAGGTCGCGTATGTTCATCAGTCGGGTATGTTCGCGCTCGCTGATTTCCTCCTCCAGTTCAAGGCGGCGCGAGGCCGAACCGATGAGACTCTCATAGTCTTCACGCGAGAGCATCAGCACATCCTCGGGATTGAGGCAGGAGATTTCGCACATAGTCTGCACGAGGTTGTGGACAGGAACAAACCAAGTGCTCTCCTTGTCAATGCTTTCATAGACGTTCTTCGGCAGGATGGGTTCCAGCGCATTCAGGTCGCCGTCGCTCCAGAACTTGAAAACGTCGAAGGTCAAGGCAATCAAGGTGTTGTTGCTCTCGGTATGCACCTGCTTGCGGAGGAAATGCACCAGCTGGTCCTGACGGCCCGAGATTTCGTCCATGTTGGTCGTCACGTTGCGAATCTCGCCCTCGGCTCCGATTTCGTTGAAGTAGACGGGGAAGATGCGCGTCAGCTGCTTCACTTTCTTATAATATGGTGTGATGTTCGAGTTGAGCACCTTGGTGATTTCGCGCTGGAAGAGGTCGGTGTCGCTCAGGAAGATGCCGCCCAGTTTCAGGTTGACAATCAGTGCCGACAGCAGTTTCTCCATCGGCATCTTGCTATGCTCAATCAGTTCGAGCCACACGCGGATGTTCTTGATATGGTTCTCGTCCACCGACAGCTGCCAGTCCTCGCCCACAAACACGTTGCCCGGCGTGACGAAACCAAAGGCGATGAGCTTTTTCTCGAAGTAGTTGACGTACTCGCGCATCTCGGTCTGGTCAACGTCGATGACTTTCAAGCCCAGAGTGAGCTGGAAATCGAGGACGGCAGACATATAGTCCTTGCGCAGCTCTTCAGCGAGGTCGAAAATCGTGTCGATAAACGGAATCAGCTGCTCCTGCGGCATCTCGTCGATGGCATCGCGCATCATGCGGTCCATGTTCCAGATGAGGCGTTCGCGCTGGTTCTCCATTCCCGGCAGATGCAGCAGGAAGAAGACGTAATGGAACTGGGTGATGAAATGTGGGAAGACCCTTGCCGAGTCTGTAAAGCGTTTGGCCACCTGCTCAAAATGGGGCATATCGGTCAGCGCGTCCCATGTGCCGGCAGCAACCAAATCGGCATTTAACTGACCGAAATAAGGCTGACCGATTTCGTTGACAACGGCTTGTTTCTCCTCTTCCGTTAGCAGGCCCGACTTGCTCTCCACCCACTGCTCCACTTGCGAGGTCTGCTGCCAATAGCGGTAGTTCTCCTGAAGCATCTTTCGAAGCAGGCCACAGGCAGCCTCAGCAAAACACTCATCATGCGCCACTTTGTCGAGATAGCGGCCCGCGTGCTTGGTGGCGAGGATGAAGATGTCTTTGTTGGCTTCGAACGCATCGTTCAAGATGTCGAAGACTTGTGCAATCAACTCGGAGCGTTGAGGTGACTCCTTGATTACCTTGTCGGCAAACTCCATCAAGGTGATGATGATATTGAGCCTCAGCTTGGCCGCCACTTCGGGTTTCAGCAGGCTGTGCATCATCTCCAAAGGGATGTGCAACGCCTCGGCAGGAATATCCTCACGGGTGTAGAACCAGAAGTCGTCCAACAGCATCTTGCGGAGTTCCTCCGTCACGAAGGTATGGTTCGACAGCGGGTGATGGTATTCAGTGATGCATTCCTTGGCTCTTTTGTTGATGCCGAAGTATTTGGCTGACAGGGCAATAAACTGTTGGTGTTCTTCAGGGATGAAGATATCTTTGTATCTGGTCTGTGCCAGATTGGCCTCAAGGGCACTTGATTTGAATGATTCAGACATAATGTTGTATTACATATCCTGCAAAAGTACGCCTTTTTTCTTGAAAGAGAATGTCGGTTGACGAAAAAAGTCATTATTTTTGCAACGTCAAAAACTAATAGTTGCAAGACAAAATAAACTAATAGCTGTAAGACATAATAAACTAACAAAAGGCGGATGCTATGGCAACAATACAGGAAAAGTTGGCAGAATCTTTGGCGGTTTTGAAATTGTAATGTACCCCAGAATTGAGAGCATGAGTTAAGGTGAAAAATGAGTAGTTTTGCAGGGAATAAAAACATTAGGGAAAATGACGACAAAACGAAGGAAATTCACAAACAAATTCAAGGCCATGGTTGCCTTGGCCGCGATTAGGGAGCAATATAGGGGATTTCTAATTATCAAGAATTTGAGAATTTAAGAATTTTCTAATTTGTTGATTATATGAATTTTATTGAAATCGAAGATTCAACGCAGTTAATTTGAGATAAAAATTGCAGGCAATTTTTAGAAATGCCCTATATTTGCAGTCTCAATTAATGGGAACATTATATTATGATTATTAAGTTTCTTTTCGACCGTATCATATCCTTCGTCGGCCTTCTTTTTTTGTGGCCAGTCTTAATCGTTTTGGCTGTTTTAATCAAAATCAAAATGCCAGGAGGTCCGGCATTCTTTGCACAAGAAAGGGTTGGCAAAGGAGGAAAGTTGTTCAAATGTCATAAATTTCGGACGATGGTAATGGATCATAATGGAAGTTCCGTCAGTGTGGCAGGCGAAAGCCGTATCACGCCCCTTGGAGCCGCTTTGAGACACTACAAATTGGATGAGCTACCGGGACTATGGGATGTCTTTGTCGGAAACATGAGTTTTGTCGGTCCGCGCCCCGATGTGCCTGGCTATGCCGACAAGCTGGAAGGTGACGACAGGGTTGTGCTGAAGTTGTGGCCGGGAATAACAGGTCCTGCCACATTAAAATATAGGAATGAAGACAAAATGATAGCCAAGTATGTTGCCAAGAAACA
>CAMYYB010000099.1 GCA_947303335.1 uncultured Bacteroidales bacterium
AGTACATTGCCATCCAAATCCGTACGCAGCAGCCAAATATCAGAAGTCAAAGGCATATGAGGTTGCCCATACCAATGTCCAGGATGATACCCTGCACCTTGAAGGTCGCCATCCGATGATGAAGAATGCCCTCCCAACAAATAACCGTCGGGTAGTTCTATTACATTCGAAGATAAATCATTCTTGTTTCCTCCATAGCATCGGTTCCATTCCACTTCGCCATCGGCACTCATCTTGACTAATATTCCATCAGCATATCCGCCAGAATGAACACAACTTTCTATGCTACCGCTTACAAATTGGTTATACGAATCGCAAACAAGATATATGCCGCCATCTTCAGCGATAAAAACATTACCCTCGCCTTCACTTCCATCGGTTCCTATGGTTGTTTCCCACTCCAAATTACCGTTTTTGTCCAATTTAACGACCCAAATATCCGAACCGCCATAATACTGGCTAACATCGCCACAAGCCCATTCTCCATGCATTGCAGTGCAAACAACGCCTCCGTCATTGGTGGCAACCCCACTCAATGAATAAGGGAAAAAGTGGTCTTCACAGCCTAAAAGACGTTCCCAAATGACATTCAGTTCACCATCCCCTCGCATAATCGCCAATCCTGCATTTCCCGTTGCTGGGAAACCTTTCTTTCCAAAATAGTAGAATTCATTATCATTGTCTTTCGCATTAAAAATGCCATGATACCGACAATCTTGGTTACAATCTTGGTTAACGATATGCAGATTCTCATCAATCCTAATTGTCCATGTCCCATTAATGCCTTGCGTACCGCATGAAATCATGCCACTCCCCAAATCAGACCACCCCTCAATAATAAAACCATCGTTTGTTGAAGCAAATCCAGCTGGTTCATCAAACCCTAATCCCCCATAGCATTGTTGCCAATCAATGCGAAGTTGGGCTTGCAAATTACTTCCAGCCATCATCAGGAGTGCAAGCAGGGTGTAAATCTTCAAGTTTTTCATCGTTTCGTGATTCTATTCGTATAAACTTTCCCCTCCGCATCCATGATGCGCAACAGATAAACCCCTTCCACCAATCCGCTCAAATCAATCTCATTCATCCCTCGCACCGTCTTCACCAGTTGGCCAAGGGCATTGTAAACCTGCACTTCGGCAGCAATTATGCCTTCAACACGAACAATGTCACTGGCGGGATTGGGGTACAAACCGACACTCTCGACGGCATTTTCCTCCACGTCGTCCCAACACTCGCCCTCCGTCCAAACGAGGTCATCGTTCTCGAAATAGCATTGCAAATGAGAAAACCCGCTTGCAGTCCAGCCCGGAACGTATCGCCAATCGATACCCGCCAAACTGCCAATTCCCTCAATCCAAACTTCTGGATCTTCTTCCCAGCCTATATCGAAAACGAACTTGTTGCGCACCGTGCCATCCTCCAAAACGACTTCTTCTATGGCCATCAATTGGATGTATTCAGGCTCATCACCATGACCAACTTCAAACAAGTCGCCGATTTGAAGATTGAAGTCATAATAGAGTTCCTCTTCCATAAAATGCTGAAGTCCTGGTGACCAACACCTGAGATACACCTTTTTGTTTTCCTCGCGCAAAAGGCCATATAGCACTGTATAATTCAGGTTATCATATAATATGGTCAACTCCCTATAAGTTTGTCCCTCAAATACAATCTCATCGCCAAGTTTCCCTATTTCGCATTGCGAATCTCCATAATAGTAATCAAACCGCATATCCCATTGCCTCTTTCCAGATTCAGGAATTAATGGGTAGTATTCCTTTGTTTCTTGCGCTTGCATCACCCCTCCCACCATCAGCAGGAGCGCAAGCAGGGTGTAAAATCTTGTTGTTTTCATTGTCTTATATCCTTATTCTTTAATCACTTTCTTATTTCAGTTAGAACTTATAATTCTTCCGAGACTTTTGTCAGCTGTCCATATTCGAAAAAGTAAAACTCCCCATCCAGTTCTTCCGGCACATCCTTTTCCTTCGTCTTGCGCGGCAGTCCTACCAGTTCATTGGTGAAATAGCGTAGATAAAGCGGCTGCAAAGATGTTTTGTAGTAGTCGTTGTCAATGACAAACAGCGGGAAATCCTTGGCTTGACTGATTGCGTTCTCCATCCCGGCATAACTAATCATCACTTGGTATATGGTGTAACCGTTTTCTTGGGCATATTGCTGAAAAACGGAAAGAGGTTTACAAGCATTGCCTCTGCAAGCAGCATTGAAAACACGCACAATGGCTTTCGGCTGTTGCTCCAGTTCTTTCTTAAGCATCGGCATGGTCAGTTTATAAACCAACCCTGGATGTGCCTCCTCAAAACTTTCCAACGGACGCACTAAAGCCTTGTGGCTTTCGTCCAAATCTTTATAATCGTTTCCCAGTCCGTTGATTTCAATGACTGCACAGGATGTAAACAAAAGGAGCGCAAGCAGAGTGTAAATCTTCAAGTTTTTCATGTCTGATAATTTTATCCGTTGGAGCTTAGATATTATTATCGGCAAAGGTAAGTATAAAAAGTGTTTGTCAAGGGGTTTTGGGGGTGCCGCAATGAAATGTCCCTACTTTTTTTAGTTGCAATTTTTACACACTGCTGTTTTTCAGTGATTTATAAAAATTCAGCAAAAGCGTTTGTCCCTATTATTTTTGTTAGACGACTGCCAAAACAGAGGCAAAACTTGCTTCTTCGGCACAAATTAATGTAGTAAACTCTCCTTTTCTCACGTGAGAATAGTGAGAAAGCTGTCCCTGTCCCACAGGCGGAGGCTGTCCCACAGGGACGACAGCCTTATCGCTAAGAATAGTTGTCCCACGCTGTCCCAAGTGTCCCACTGTCCCTGGGGTGGGACAGGTGGGACAGCGGGACACGTGGACAAGGGGACAGTGAGGATTATTTAACATCTATTAACGCTATAAACCCCTTAGACAAACCTTCATTTTAACACTTTGGTCTGGGATTTCGGCTTTTTCATATCTCGTCTAACTTTGACTTTATATCAGTCCATCGTTGACTCGGCTGATTTCTAACTTCGATACACCCTTGATACAACCTTGACTCACCTTTGACTCACCTTTGACTTACCTTTGACTTACCTTTGACTTGGGGCGCTTGTTTTACACTACTATTTCATCTGCATTTCCCGCAGGTATGTGTTTTTTTCCTACTTTTGCCCTTTAATTCTGAAAACTATGAGAAAGATTAGAGCCGCCGTAGTGGGTTACGGCAATGTGGGTCGCTTCGCCTTGGAAGCCCTTGAAGCCGCCCCCGATTTTGAAGTAGCGGGTATAGTCCGCCGCAATGGAGCAGAAAATAAGCCTTTGGAACTATCTCAATACGAGGTTGTTGACGATATAAAGAAGCTGAAAGATGTGGATGTGGCCATCTTGGCTTGTCCCACTCGCTCCTGCCCCGAATATGCCAAGCAGATTCTGCCTTTGGGCATCAACACAGTGGATTCTTTCGACATCCATACCTCCATTGTGGACTATCGTCGTGAGCTGATGCCTATTAATAAGGAAACGAAGACGGTGAGCGTTATCGCTGCCGGCTGGGACCCGGGATCGGATTCCATCGTCCGTACCTTGATGCAGAGTCTGGCCCCCAAGGGATTGTCCTATACCAACTTCGGTCCAGGTATGTCGATGGGTCACAGTGTCTGTGTGCGCAGCAAGAAAGGCGTAAGGAATGCTCTTTCGGTCACCATTCCATTGGGTGAAGGCATTCATCGCCGCATGGTGTATGTGGAGCTTGAAGATGGGGCCACCCTCGAACAGGTGACCAAAGACATCAAGGCCGACCCGTATTTCGCCAACGACGAGACCCATGTGTTTGCTGTCGACAGCGTCGATGCCGTCCGTGATATGGGTCATGGGGTCAATCTGGTGCGCAAGGGTGTCTCCGGCAAGACTCAAAACCAACGCTTGGAGTTCAATATGAGCATCAACAACCCCGCTTTGACGGGACAGGTGCTGGTCAATGTGGCCCGCGCCTCAATGCGTCTGCAACCAGGTTGCTACACGATGGTGGAGATACCCGTCATCGATATGCTGCCTGGCGAACGCGAGGAACTGATCTCGCATTTGGTGTGATTCGTATAGGATTGCTTCGCAAGAAATCTGACAAAATGATTGTAAAATCTAATGAAAATCAAATGAATACAAAAAGGATTTTGAAAGATTTTGAAAGTAGATTTTTGAATGGTTTTTACACGAAGTGTATTCCAATAATTCTTTTGGTTGTAGTTGCCTCTTCTTGTGTTACGAAACAAGACAATGTGGAGTCTTTGCTGAAACAAATGACCCTTGAGGAGAAATGTGGTCAGCTGAGTTGTCCCATTGGTTTCAACTATTATGGTAAAGATGGCGATTCCTTGTGGCTTGCTGAGGACTTCGTTGGAATGATGGATACGATGCCCCTCGGCTCCTGTTGGGCTGTGCTTCGCGCTGACCCTTGGTCCAGAAAAACTGTTGAGACAGGTTTACATCCCCGCGAATCGGCCAAGTTGCTGAATATGATGCAGCACTATGCAGTGGAACATACCCGTTTGGGTATCCCGCTGCTGTTTTGTGAGGAGACTCCTCACGGCCACATGGCTGTAGGTACAACGGTCTTTCCGACGGGCATCGGACAAGCCTCCACTTGGCATCCTTCCTTGTTGGAGCAGATGGGCGAGGTGATGGGGCGCGAAGTGCGTTTGCAAGGTGCACAAGTCGGCTATGGTCCCGTTCTCGACATCGCCCGTGACCCGCGTTGGTCGCGTGTGGAGGAGACTTTTGGCGAGGATCCTTATCTTGCAGGCGTTTTGGGTGAATACATTGTGCGAGGGATGCAAAAGAACGTGTGCGCCACCTTGAAGCATTTGGCCGCCTATGGCATTCCTCAAGGCGGACATAATGCCGCCACAGCGGAGGTGGGTCAAAATCGTTTGATGACGGACTATCTGCCCTCTTTTGAAAACGCTATCCATAAAGGCTTTGCCAAATCGGTGATGACTTCCTATAACACGATTGACGGTGTTCCATGCTCTGCCAATCAATGGCTGCTTCAAGAAGTGTTGCGCCAATCGTGGGACTTCAAAGGTGTGGTTTTCTCGGATCTCAATGCCGTCAATGCCATCTATGCTACGCAACATGTGGCTGCCGACCCGGCAGAAGCCGCTGCATTGGCCCTGAAAGCGGGCGTTGACATCGACTTAGGCGGCTACAATTATGGTGGCTTTTTGAAAGAAGCCTTGCAGAGAGGCTTGGTTACCGAAGCCGATATTGACAAAGCTGTGCGCCACGTGCTGCAACTGAAATACGACCTCGGACTGTTTGATAATCCATACGTCGACGAGGCTTTGGCAGAAGCCGAAGTGGGTACGGAAGAAAATGCCCGACTCGCCAAGCAAGTGGCTCTGGAATCGGCGGTATTGCTGAAAAATGATGGCATCCTGCCGTTTGGGGGACAAATAAATAAGGTGGCAGTCATAGGGCCGAATGCCGACAATATGTACAACCAGTTGGGCGACTATACGGCTCCGCAAGACCCTGACCGCATCGTGACGATGCTGGAAGGCATACGCGCGAAGGGCAGGGCAGAGGTGACCTACGCCAAGGGCTGTTCGGTTCGTGATGAAAATGATGCCGACATTGACGAAGCTGTGCATATCGCTCAAGCCGCTGATGTGGTGGTGCTGGTGGTGGGTGGATCTTCTGCCCGCGACTTCAAGACGAGTTATGAAGAGACGGGTGCCGCTATCGTTGACAACCACATTTCCGATATGGATTGCGGCGAGGGCTATGACCGCTCTACGTTGAAGCTTTTGGGCAAGCAAGAGGAACTGATGCAGCGCATCTATGCCTTGGGTAAGCCTGTTGTTACTGTCTATATACAAGGCCGTCCTATGGACATGAATCTGGCTGCTGAGAAGTCCAACGCCCTGCTGACGCTGTGGTATCCCGGTATGGAAGGCGGTTCGGCTTTGGCCGACATCCTCTGGGGCGACTACAATCCCGCCGGTCGACTGCCCATCTCTATTCCGCGTTCGGTGGGACAGATTCCGGTCTATTATTCCCAGCCTGCTACGGGCGACTATGTGGAGGAATCCTCCAAGCCGCTCTATCCCTTTGGTTACGGCCTGAGTTACACCCAGTTCGAATACAGCGATCTTAAAGTGGATAGCGTACCTGAGAGGCCGGGTGCATTACGGGTTACCTTCAAGGTGAAGAATATCGGTCCATGCGATGGCGACGAGGTCGTGCAGCTCTATGTCCGTGACGAGGTGGCTTCCGTCGCGCCAGCCTCAAAGCTGCTCAAACGTTTCCAGCGGGTGCATATTAACAAAGGCGAAACTGCAGGGTTGTCTTTCTATCTCCTGCCGCGTGACTTGTCGGTCTATTCAGCCGAAAAAGGCTGGCACGTTGAGGAAGGCGAGTTTACCATTATGGTGGGTGAGGAGCACGTTTTGATTTGTCAATAGTCAGTAGCCAATAAAGATTTTCCATTTTTTTGTCTATAGCTTCCATACTTTTACTATCTTTGCAATCGAATACAGTAATATCTGTTATCTTGAATTTTTGCTTATTTTAGATACAATAGTATGCCTTTACTTTATGATTTCAATATGGATACGGCGGACGACCTTGCCCTCCGATTGGCGCAAAACCTGAAACGCCGCCGGCTGGAGAAAGGCTTGTCGCGCAGTGCTCTGTCGATGATGAGCGGTGTTCCGGCACCTACTATCGCCAAGTTCGAGCAGCAGCACAGCATCTCCTTAGTTAGCTTTTTGGCATTGGCCAAAGCCTTGGGCTACACCGATGCGCTGAAGTCGCTGCTTTCCGAGCCCATCTATACCACTATGGAGGAACTGGAAACTATCAACAAGAACAAAAACAGAAAACATGGCAGAAATGAATTCAATAGATAAGCTTTTTGTCAAGTACCACGAAAAAACCGTTGGAACGTTGACCTTGACGCCTGATGGACATCGCTGCGTTTTCCGTTACGACAATGACTGGATGGCCACAGGTTTCTCCATTTCACCTTTGGATTTACCATTGAAGCCGGAACTGTTCATTGCCCCCAATCATCCTTTCTGGGGCAACTTTGGCATCTTTGAGGACAGCCTCCCGGATGGCTATGGCCGTTATCTGCTCAACAGGATGCTTCGTCGGCAGGGTGTTGACGATACCCAACTAACTCCGTTGCAACGTCTCAGCATCGTGGGCAGTTCGGGTATGGGAGCATTATGCTACGAGCCGGAAACTCATTTTGAGAAAGTGGAGGAGAAACTGTCGTTCGACCGTCTACAGCAGTTGGCATTGGAAGTCCTTTCAGAGAAAAACGAGCAAGATGCTGCACTTCTTTATTACAACAGTGGAAATTCGGGAGGTTGTCGTCCAAAATGTCTTTACCACGACGAAGAAGGTGACTGGTTGGTGAAATTCAGGCATACTTACGACCCGAAAGATCTGGGCTTAAAGGAATACAGATACAATGAACTCGCCAGAAAATGTGGTATTGAAGTGCCCGATTTCAAGCTGTTTGAAGGAAAGTACTTCGCCACTCGGCGCTTTGATATCGAAAACGGAGAGCGTCTTCATGTCGCCACAGCGGGTGCCTTGCTCAATGAGTCCATCGAGTTTCCGAAACTGGACTACAAGACTTTGCTGCACCTTACAGGGTATCTGACCCAAGACCCACACGAAGTGGAAGCTATGTTCCGTTTGAAGGCTTTCAATGTGTTCACGGAAAACAAAGACGACCACGCTAAGAACTTCAGCTTTATCTGTCGAGGCGGGCGTTGGCGTTTGGCCCCCGCTTACGACCTTACTCCTGTCCCAGAAGGCTACAATGGCGAACATGCCACCTCAGTCAATGGCAACGGCAAACCAACGATAGAGGATATGCTCGCCGTTGGCGAGACGATTAGGATTCCAAGGAAACGGGGACTGGAAATCATAGAGTTCGTTAAAGACAAAACATCCCAGCTGAAGGTGTCGAAGTGACAAAAGGTCGTTGAAAATCGGTGCTATTTTATGAGGAGAGATGAAGTTAAAAGCATTGTCGACATGCTGCTGTTTTCAGGTCAATTTTGGGTAGGCCCAAAGTAGGAGTTAGGTAGGACTTACATAGGAGTTGGAAATTTCGGTTTTTGGTTCAGGATTTCAAAGAACGGGGTCAGGCGTGAGGGTCTCTCGGTCGCATTGACGGTGCAAAGATACAACCGCGAAATTGCGCTCTACGAATTTTTGGGCAAGTTTTTCATGGGAAAATGAAAATTTTTTTCTGCGGGTGTCACGGTGTCACGGTGTCACGGTGTCAAAGTCGTTTTCGAAGAGTGTCAAAGCGTACACTATATATAAATAATTAATTATTTATATATAGTGAGCATTTTTGGGAAACCAGAATCCCAGTTTGACACTTTGACACTTTGACACTTTGACACCCAAATTTGTCTTTTCCTGATTTTGGTGGTTCTTCCGCAATTTAGTTGAAGCATAGGTTTCC
>CAMYYB010000100.1 GCA_947303335.1 uncultured Bacteroidales bacterium
ACAAACCGTTACGGACGGGATCGTAGGTGCAGTGACGCGAAGTGGCACCGCTGCAAGTGATGGTACCGACCAAGGTATGGTTAGCGAGGTCAAGTTTGTATATGGTTGCACTGCCAGAGGAACCATAGAAGTATTGTCCATCGGTGGTGAGGTCACGGATACCCGTGGCACCAGCGATATTAAATCCCTCAATGAAGGTGCCTTGCATATCATATTTGTAGAAGGTGTAGCCACCAGTAGGTGTGGCCTGCCAGCTTGCAGTGTAGATATAGTTGCCATCGGTAGCAATACCCTGCTGACCAGCACTTGTGCCATTGAAGGTGTTCAACAAATCCCAAGGAGCACGGTTGAGCGTGGTCTCAACAGGAGCGTTAGGCGTGCTTTCAACAGTGGCATCGCGGGTGATAGCGACAGGAGCAGCCCAGTTGATAGGAGCCTCAATCATCTCGCCGCGGTTGCCAGCATACACGGCACCGACACCCCACTTGTAGACACCAGCCGGGAGGTCGTACCATTCAACGTCGATATAGACAGTGTCGGGCACCCAAACGGTGGCCAGGAACACGGTGTTCTCTTCAGTGTAAGGACCATCGTTGTAGCAGTTGGTACGGTACACATTGTAGTGGTCAAGGCTACGGGTGCTTTCCATAGCGATGGAAGCGCCCTTCACAGCATTCGGGTTAGCACAGATGGCATCGTTGCTTTCCTCACCCTTGACATAAGTGCGGAGCTTGCTGTTGATGTTACTTTCGGCAACAGCAACAGGAGCATTGTCAGCGACTTCGACAGCCACGCTGCGACCGGCGCGGTTGGTGAACCATTGTCTCATGGTCCAGGTGCCATAGGTCAGGTGCTCCCAACCATTGCCACCTTCCCACCATGTGCCGAGGTCGTTCAGGTCGCCGCAGCAACCGGCAGGCCAGTTGCTCACGGTGGTGTTGGCCGTCCAGACAACCCAAATCGGGTCGTTACCGGTCACGTTGACAGGAGTCGTCAGATCCCAGTCAACCCAGGCGTTCTGGTTGCTCGGGACATCAACGGTGAGGGTGCTCACCAGCGTTCCGGCGGCAGGCTGAGTGCCACCAACATAGATACGGCAGGTGTAGTTGCCACCCACTGCACTGTACATGTTGTCAGAGAACAGAGAGACCTTCGTGATGTTCCAGCCAGCATAAGTGCTGTGCAGGAAGCTGGCGGGATACTCGTAAGCCCAGCTCGGGGTCGTGGTCAGGTTGCTGCCCACGGCGTTGTTGAACTCGCTCTCGCAGTAGGTGTGCCAACCGGGTTGTGCAGGTTCGGGTCTCTTGTAGAAGGTGATGTAGTCGACATAGAAGCAGTCGTCGTTGCTGTTGACGCTACCATCCTTGGTGTATCTCCATTGGAAGGTGTGGTCACCAGCGGTGATGTCAAACTTCTTCTCGCCCCATGAGCCAGCACCAGTGTAGCTGCCCTTCTGGACGCCGTCGATGTAGAAGTAACCATAGTCCCAGCTGCTCTCGCAGGAGATCTTGCCGAAGAAGCTCATCAAACCGTCGGCGGGGATGTTCACCGTCACGGTCATGTTGCTCACCACGTTGGCCACGCCAGCACCGCCGCTCTTCATGCAGTAGGTGCCTTCGTAAGGCTGGTTGGTGGTGATGCTCCAAGGATAGGTGGGATCAATCTGCCAGTCGAACATGCTGAAGTCGCCGGTCTCGAAGGGCTCGATGATCTCCTCACCGGGCAGGCCGCAGCCCCAGTAGACCTTCACGAACGGGCTTTCAGGATCCAAGCTGTCGGGATAGTACTCGGCAATGACCGTGCAGACCGGGTCGAAGTTCTCGTCGAGGATGTAGTCGACGGGGCTTGTGGTCTGGTTGTAGTCGATAGCAACCGGGTTGCCCTGGACGGGCTCGTTGATGGTCTGGTAGCCATTGCAGCTGGCCGAACCGTTGTAGGTACCGGCATAGATGTGGCCGCTGTAATAGCCCTGGTTGTTGGTCTGGAAGTTGTAGGTGTGGCTCACACCGAACTCGTCCTGGCCAACCATCGTCACGGTGGCGCCAGCGATGCCAGTGGTGCCGTCCTGCTCGTACACGTGGCCGTTCACATCGCCGTAGCCGGAGACCTTCACGTTCACGGTGTTCGAAGGAGCGGATTCGCCTTCATCGTACACTGCTGTTACATAATAGGTGTAGCCACCCATGTTGTAGGCCAGAGGCCCGTCGGTGTAGGTGGTGGCATTGATGTTGTTCGTCTGGGTGCTGCCGATGAGCTGACCGTCGCGGTACACGTTGTACTTGCGGTAGGTACGGTCGACAACAGCGTTCCAGCTGAGGACAATCTGCTCGTCGTTGAAGACGGTCTCGTCTGCAGCAACGAGGTTCTGAGGCACGTTGAGGTGGGTGGTGAAGCCCCAAACCGGGCTGCTCACGCCATCAGGGCATGCATCGTTGTTGAACTCCACTCTCCAGAAGTAGTTGGTGTTGTTCCACAGGTTGCGCACGGTGTAGCTCGTGGCCATCTGGTGGTCGGTGAAGCTGCCGTCCTCAGGATACATGACCGTCTGCGGGTGGTTCGGATCCGGATAGTAGGTGGTGCCGAAGATGAGACGCCAACCGGTGGCATACTCAGGAGCCATCCAGCGCAGGGTCACGCTGTTGGGCTCAACCTCGTCCTCGTTGTCAGCAGGCTGCGGGTTGAGAGCAAAGCCCTCGGCATTGATGGCCGGGCAAGGCATGTTGTCGACATTGATGAACACATCGTAGTCGGCCTGCGTGGCAGAGGCAACCAGATAGTAGGTGCCGGGAGCAATGGGCAGGTTCTCGATGACGGGACCCGCGCTGACGTTCAAGGCAGTACCAGGAGTCGGGGTCGGACCAGGGGTCGGACCAGGAGTCGGGGTGCCACCACCAGTAGTAGTGAAGGTGAAGTCATCAAGGAACAGATAGAACTGGTCGTCAGATGTGCACTTCACAGCCACATATTTGGTGCCAGCGGGGAACGAGTTGGTGTATTCATACCATACTCCGTTATCATTAACAGAGAATTCAGGACCAAAAGTAAACGCGTTAACATCGTTTGTGGTTGTGGAATAACCCACATGGAAGGTCTCTTCATAGTAAGTGGAATATCCAGCATAATAGAAACTCACATCCACACCATTCTCAGTACCGGTCAGTTCAGAAGAAATGAGATACTGAGGATAATTGGTCGTATAGTAGAAACGGAACACGTAGTCACCACTATGAGCAGTATAACCATTGGTGACACCAGTGCTGCTGTTGCAATTGTTCATCGTCCAGCCGGCAGGCAGGGTACCACCTTCGAAGCCTTCTTCGACAACGTCACGAGTGTTTTCGCGGTTGCCACCCTTCATGATGATGTTCGGGCGGGTTGTGGCGGTGTACATGGTGTTGGCAATCGTGGGATCGTAAGCACCGCTGTCCTGGTAACGGTAAGCCATGCAGGTGAAGTTCATGCCACTGGTGGCTTGCCAGTTCACCGTGCTGTTCCAGCTGCCGTTGTTGCGCTGGCAGTAGATTAACACGTTGCTGTGGCCGTCCCAGCTAAAGACATCTTCATTGAAGACGAACTCGTTCCAGCCGATGGCGGGAGTCATGGCACCAGTGTAAACCTTAGTCATGCCAGTGACACTGTGAGAAGTGGTGGTCAGAGCCTCGTCATCCACGTTAGCCATCCAAATGGTGATACCCTGTTGGGCATAGCCAGGAGCATTGGTGGCATACCAGCTGAGGCTGGTCATAGGAGCAGAGGTCACACCTGCCTCAGCCAGCTCGGTGGCAAGGTAGAGGTTCTCAGAGATGCTGTAATTATATAAGGTGTAGAAGGGGAAGTAACCCGTGGTCGAGGTACCTTCACCAATCTGAGCCTCAAAAGGCATAGCGGACGCACCGCCACTCAGAGTCAGACCAGTGTAGTTGTTGGTAGCCATCGGGCCGCCTTCACCGTTGAAGTCCTCAGTGTAGAGGGCCACCTTACCGTTTTCGGCAAGCGTGTCAACGTAGGCATTGAGAATCATGTCAGTAGCCACCGTGAACTTATAGACGGCATCCTCACCCTCTTCGATTTCGGGGAAGGGAAGCGTGTAGTCGTTGTGCAGCACGGTAGGCGTAATCTGTGAAGGAACACCTTGATAGCTGAAGCCATCGGCGATAGTGCCGAAGTCGTAGGCCAATTCCCAAACATCCGGGATGGCGGGGTCGTAAGGCTCAACATTGATGTTCCAGATAGCGGCAGTACGGCCAGTGCCGTAGAGGGCCACCATCTGCCAGTCAGTGTTGCTGGAGGTTCCCGTAGCTAACTGAACGTCGATTTCTTGGTCGCGAGCAATCTGCACGGGAAGTTCAGGAGCCACGAGGGTGAAATACTCCTGAGGAGTCCAGTCAAGGGTGTGAATCGAGGTGTTAGCACCCGTGTTGCGAATCTGGAAGGTGAAAGGTTCCATCCAGCAACCATTCGGGCGAGGACCAACGAAAACGGTGTCAACGATTTCGCCATCCTGGACAGCGAAGATCTGATTGCCAGCGCCAGCACCGCCACCAGCCGTGATGTCGATTTGGATGTTGGCACGGTTGCCAGAGGTGTACATGTTACCACTGTACGAACCGAGGTTGTACGGATCGGGGTTGGCACTGTCACTGTGGAAAGTAATCACCTTGTCAGTGGCTGAGGTGTAGTAGAAGTAGAGCGTGCTGTAGCCCGAGGTGTACTCGTGCATACCGATCATCAGGTTGCTCGTTCCGTCGTATTGGAACGGAGTGTCAAGCGTGATGGTCGTCCAACCATTGCTGAAAGTCACGGTGCCGCTAAACACCATGTCAGAGGCCGTAACGGTCTCATAATCTGTTGTGCCCGAGAAAGTGGTTCTCGACACGTTCTTCATGAACACGTCCACCGAGTTGGTCTGGGTGGATGAGCTCGACAGATTGAAACTGATGGCATTAATCGTGCCGGCAGTCCCAATTTCGTCGGCAGTGTAAATCTGCTCGACGAACGAGTAGCCCCAAAGGCTGTTGAACGGAGTCACGTAAGTCGTGCTCGTTCCCTCACCGATGGTCACTACATCCGCTCTTGCCACGCCCATGAAGGCCAGCAAAAGCGTCATCATCAAAGAAAATACTTTCTTTTTCATAATGAGTGTGAATTGGTTAGTAATTGAGTGAATTGATTAATAATACTATTAAAACAAGGTGTAGCCAAAAGGCCACATCCAATTCTAATATTCAAGGAATACGCCAAAAAATGCTTATTAATATGCATAGTTATCGCGATAATTAGATTGTCATGACATCAATAAGACTAATAACCTCGGCTTTACCCTTAGTCAAAAAGTGATTTTTTTCGCTTTTTTTCCTATTCATCAGAAAATGCGTACCTTTGCCCTCTGTTATGGCCACACCTTTATTAATAATACGCAGTCTCAGAATTGCCTTTCGTCGCGACAAGCAATGGAACGAAGCCGTTCATGGCATCGACCTCGACGTGTTTGCAGGGAAGACCTTGGGGTTGGTGGGTGAGTCGGGCTCAGGCAAGTCCGTAAGTTCCTTGGCCGTTATGCGGCTGCTGAACGAAAAGACAAGCCGTATTCAGGCCGACAGCATTCAGTTGGAAGGAGAAGAGATAAAGGATTTCACTGAAAGCCAGATGGCTGAGGTAAGAGGCAAACGCATCTCAATGATTTTCCAGGAGCCTATGACTTCGCTGAATCCTGTCTATAAGTGCGGCTTTCAGGTGGCTGAGATGATTTTGCAGCATGAAGAGGTAAGCCAAGCAGCTGCCAAGGAGCGCGTCATCAACCTCTTCAAGCAGGTAATGCTGCCCCGTCCCGAGACCATCTACGACAGCTACCCACATGAGCTTTCGGGGGGACAGAAGCAGCGCGTGATGATTGCTATGGCCATCGCCTGCAATCCCAAGCTCCTCATCGCGGATGAACCTACTACGGCTTTGGACGTGACGGTGCAGTTAGAAATCCTGAAACTGCTGCGCAAGCTGCAAGCCGAGACGGGCATGGGCATGATTTTCATCACCCACGACTTGGGTGTGGTGGCCGAGATTGCCGATGATGTAGCCGTGATGCACAACGGAGAGATTCTGGAACGCGGCTCGGTGAAAGAGATTCTCAATCATCCACAACATCCCTATACGCAAGGACTTTTGGCCTGCCGTCCACCGATGGACGTGCGCCTCAAGCGCCTGCCCATCGTCAAGGAGTTCTTGGACGGAGAATGGAAAGGAGGCAAGGAAGAGATTCTCCGCGACTTGCAAATCACAGAAAGCGAGCGGAAAGCCCATTTGGAACATCTATATTCCCAAAAGCCTTTATTGAAAGTGGAGGGCTTGAAGACTTGGTATCCATTGCGCAAAGGTATATTCAGCCGGGTATATGGACATGTAAAGGCTGTCGATGAGGTAAACTTGGAGGTCTATGAAGGCGAGACCTTGGGGCTGGTGGGCGAGTCGGGATGCGGAAAGACCACTTTGGGACGCAGCATCCTGCGATTGGCTGAACCCACGGGAGGCAAAGTATGGTTCGACGGCATCGAAGTGACTGCCTTGAAAGGGCAGGCTTTGCGCGACTTCCGCAAGCAGGCACAGATTGTATTTCAAGACCCCTACTCTTCTCTCAACCCGCGCATGACCATTGGCGAAGCTATTGCCGAGCCCATGCGGGTGCATGGTATCGAGAAGGATTCCTCCCAATTGCGGGATGCAGTTTGCGACCTGTTGGAACAGGTGGGCTTGCAAGCCGACCACTACAACCGCTATCCCCACGAGTTTTCAGGCGGTCAGCGTCAGCGCATCTGCATCGCCCGCGCCCTTGCGGTCAACCCGCGTCTCGTGATTTGCGACGAGTCGGTTTCGGCTTTGGATGTCTCGGTACAAGCGCAGGTCTTGAATCTGCTCAACAGATTAAAGGCAGAACGGCATCTCACCTATATCTTCATCTCCCATGACCTCAGCGTGGTACGCTTCATGAGCGACCGCGTCCTGGTGATGTATAACGGCAAGCCTGTAGAGATGAATGACGCGGATGAGCTGTTTGAACACCCTCAGAATGATTACACGAAAAAACTGATTGCGGCGTTGCCGGGAGGCCCGAAAATATAAAACCCAACATTGCATATCGGGGTGTGGTGGGGTCGTCCATTCTGGACTCTGATGCACCACCCCTCATTCACACTTAATGACAACACCCTCGCTCCTTGCCGTCATGGCGGATTTGAACCGCAATCCCCTACGCTACGAGGACTCTCTTATATGATTGACAGCTTGTATTGTTTTTGAATGAGACGGATGCCTTGGATTGTACCCAATCATGCGTGTAATACGTCAACGTAACATCATTGGGGTCGAAAACAGCAGAAGGTTGCCGAGTTGCTGGGGTAGCTGGTTTTGCTACAGGAGTAGCGGAAGCCGGCACAGCAGATTGGGTAACCGTTGGAGTTGTTGGGGCGCAGTCGTAGGACACGAAAATGACAACCAAAACCAGCGAACTACACTTCCGTATCGGGCAACTCCATTGTCAACATCTTTGACGGAATGATGTCGTAAACCAATACATAATCCTTGTAAATAGTGAAAAACACTGCAAATCGCCCTTTTTTCACAAGCATACGCTTGGAATTCGGATGTCGTACATACGCCGTATCCAATAGTAAGGTAGGCATTGTATCCGCACGATACGACAGTGTAAGAATCTCATCAACAAGTGTATTTGCGTATTGAACTCCCGATTCGGCAGTGTTTATCGATGAAATGTATTCCGCAATCTCATCTATCTTGTCGTAAAGTCCTCTTGTAAACCTAACCTTGTACGTTTTCATACCGCTTGGCTACCGTTTCCACCAACTTAGCCCTGAATTCCTCAGGACCGACACTGTTTCTCAACTCTCTCTCAAGCACATAGTTATCAGTACTTCTGCGGTTTTCTCTTAGGATTCGTTTTTTGATGATTAACTCACTATTCATATTCTTTTCCATATTTTCCGCAAAAATACAATTAATTCTCAACCATGCAGCCAATTTTTGAAAAAAACGCAAACCGCACACCCCAAAGCCCCCCAAAAAACGCCCTCCTCCCCACATTTCCCATGAAAAACACAAAGCCCCCACAGTCGCGGAGCGACGGCGGACATTAAGCAGGGGTGAAGTCCGCAAGGACGGGAACCCCTGCATCCCTGCGCCCCTGCACCCCTGCCACACAAAATGAGGGTGCCACGGTGTGACAGCCCTACAGCCCCTCCCCCGCCGCATAGGCTCCATTTCCAAGACGGCTCTCGCCAAAGTGAATGAATATTTCGAGG
>CAMYYB010000101.1 GCA_947303335.1 uncultured Bacteroidales bacterium
GGGTGCAAAAGTACAACCTTTTTATTTACCTACAAGCACTTTTTTCAAATATTTTTACATGTAATGCGTATCATACTGTATTACAAGAAGAAAAAATTTATTGAAAAAGAGAATTTTGATAAATTCATCACCTTTATTATATATATAACTACCTTTGTCACTCAATTTCAAGCCTATGAAACGACAAAAAACTGCGTTATTAACTATACTATTCGTCCTAATTACTGGTTTTGTGCTACTGTATGTGACCGGACCAGTGACAGAAACAATGCCTCTTTGGATGTCGGTGCTCCCTCCTTTAGTCGCCATCGTAATGGCCTTTATATTAAAAGAGGTGTTGTCGTCACTCTTTCTTGGCATTCTGACAGGCACCTTCCTAATAGCTTTGTACTCTGAAGGCTTAAGCCCTCTCCCCGCCTTGGGAAGTGGGATATTACGGACTGTCGATACCTATATTGTCGGTTCAATCAACGACCACGATCATGTTCTCATCATTGCCTTTACCTTGCTGATTGGCGGTATGGTTCGCATCATCACCGTCAACGGCGGAATGCAAGGCATTGTCAAATGGCTCTCCCGGAAAGCGAAAAGCCCCAAGTCGGGACAACTGATGACCTTTATTATGGATCTCAGCATCTTTTTCGACGACTACTCCAACACGCTCATCGTAGGCAACACCATGCGTCCCGTTGCTGACAAGCTGAAAGTGTCGCGTGAGAAACTGGCTTACATTGTCGATTCCACCTCAGCACCCGTTGTAGCTGTAGCTTTCATCACCACATGGATTGGAGCTGAACTAAGCTATATCCAAGACGGCATTAAGGCCATCAGTCTCGACGTATCGTCTTATTCAGTGTTTTTCAACTCATTGTCCTATAGTTTCTATCCTTTTCTCACTTTGGGTTTTGTCCTCATGATCATCCTGAGCGGGCGCGACTATGGGCCTATGCTGAAAGCCGAGCGTAAAGCAAGGGCGTCAAGTGCCATTGCTGCCTCGATGGACACAGACAAGCATGTCAACACACACGCCATTGATGCCCTAATACCTTTGGGAGTACTCATCCTATGCACCGTCGGCGGACTCATAGCCACAGGATACGATGCCTCCGTTTGGAGCCAGCCCTCCACAGGATTCTTTTCCAAACTGTCAACCACCATTGGAGAAGCCGATTCCTTCACTGCCCTGCTTTGGGCTTCTTTGATTTCTCTTCTCGTCTCCATTATCATCACCCTTATACGGGGTTCGATGGAGTTCAGCAAAATCATGGAAGCTATGATAGAGGGATTCAAGACGATGTTCAATGCCGTTCTGATTCTCACTATGGCTTGGTCTATTGCCTTAATAACCAAAGATATGCGGACTGCTGACTTTGTTTCACAGCTTCTGCTTCAATGGTCGATTTCGCCTATACTCGTACCCGCGCTCACCTTCATATTAGCGGCGTTGATAGGTTTCTCCACCGGTACTTCCTGGGGCACGATGGCTATTCTTTATCCACTCATCCTGCCTGCTTCGTGGATGCTTTGCCAGCAACAAGAAATGTCCCAAGAATCCATTATGCCGTTATTCTATAACGTGGTGGCCTCCGTGATGGCGGGTGCCGTAATGGGCGATCATTGCTCACCGATTTCTGACACCACTATCATGAGTTCACTCGCAAGCCAGTGCGACCACTTGCAACACGTCAGCACCCAGATGCCTTACGCCATAAGCGTCGGGGTAGTTGCCTTGTTGCTGGGCGTTCTTCCATCTGCCATCGGTCTGCCCTCATGGGCGGCATTCCTGTTGGCCTATACCGTTTTAGGGTTGGTAGTCAGATTCGTCGGAAAAAAGGTGTGAAAGAAATTCGCCTGCTTTCCTTTTTTTTGTAATTTCGCGCTTTCATTGAAAATCATAAAAACACTCCAATATGAAATACGACATCATCGTTATCGGCAGCGGCCCGGGAGGCTATGTGGCTGCCATCAGAGCATCACAATTAGGTAAGAAAGTGGCTGTGGTAGAGAAAGCCGAAGTGGGCGGCATCTGCCTCAACTGGGGGTGCATCCCCACCAAAGCATTGCTGAAAAGCGCCCAGGTCTACACCTATATCAATCATGCCGCGAACTACGGCATCAAGGTGGAAGGCGAAGTGAAACCCGATATGGAGGCTGTAGTAGCCCGCAGTCGTGGAGTAGCCGACACCATGAGCAAGGGTGTTCAATACCTCTTCAAGAAGAACAATGTGGAAGTCATTGCCGGATATGGCAAACTGACTGCCGACAAGCAGGTGGAGGTAACCGATGCAGAAGGCAACATCACTCTATTTGAAGCTAATGATATCATCCTCGCCACAGGTTCCCGCGTGCGCGAATTGCCCGCTCTGCCCATCGACGGCAAGAAAATCATCGGCTACCGTCAGGCTTTGGTACTCGACAAATTGCCTGAGAGTATGGTGGTTGTGGGGTCAGGTGCCATCGGCTCTGAGTTCGCCTTCTTCTTCACCTCGATGGGTGTGAAGGTAACGCTGGTGGAATTCCTGCCTAACGTAGTGCCTAACGAAGATGAAGAAGTCTCGAAACAGGTGGAGCGTGCCTTCAAGAAACTGAAAATGACCGTGATGACAGAAGCTTCAGTAACGCATGTTGATACCACAGGCGAAAAGTGCGTATGCACCATCAGCACCAAGAAAGGCGAAAAGACTGTGGAAGCCGATATCGTGTTATCCGCCGTCGGCGTGCAGACCAATATCGACAACCTCGGACTTGAAGCCCTCGGCATCAGCACGGAGCGCGGTAAAATCAATGTGGACGACTACTACCGCACCAACGTGCCGGGCATCTATGCCATCGGCGACATCGTGCACGGACCCGCATTGGCCCACAAGGCCGACCACGAAGCCATCATCTGCGTGGAAAAGATTTGTGGACTCAACCCCAAGCCATTGAACTACGCCAACATCCCGGGTTGCACCTACACCACTCCCGAAATCGCCTCCGTCGGTTTGAGCGAAGCAAAGGCTATCGCCGCCGGTTACGAAGTGAAGATTGGCAAGTTCCCCTTCACCGCCTCAGGTAAAGCCACCGCTGCCGGCAACCGCGATGGATTCATTAAGGTCGTCTTCGACGCAAAGACGGGCGACTGGTTAGGCTGCCACATGGTTGGCGACAATGTGACCGAGATGGTGGCCTCAGCCGTTTTGTGCCGCGAACTGGGTGCCAAAGGCGAGGATATCATCCATGCGGTATTCCCCCACCCCACTATGTCGGAAGGCATTATGGAAGCAGCCGCTGCTGCCTACAATGAATGCGTTCACTTATAATCAAAGGAACTACGAATTACACGAATTGAACAGATTATGACTATTTGTAAAATTCGTGTAATTCGTTGTTAAACAAGAATATAATGGAAATCATAGAGACTAAGATAAAGGATTTATTAATCATCAAGCCGGACGTGTTTCAGGACGAGCGCGGCTATTTCTTCGAGAGTTATAATCAGCAACGCTTCTTGGAACACGGGCTTGACATGCGTTTCGTTCAGGACAACGAGTCGCAGTCGATGCGAGGTGTCCTGCGCGGACTGCATTTCCAGCGTCCACCCTTCGCACAAGGCAAACTAGTACGAGTGGTGAAAGGCTCTGTGATGGATGTGGCCGTCGACCTGCGCAAAGGGTCGCCTACCTACGGGCAATGGAAGTCGGTGGTGCTCAATGAGGACAACAAGTTCATGTACTGGATTCCCGAAGGGTTCGCCCACGGCTTCGTCTGTCTTGAGGACCATTCCGTGTTTACTTACAAATGCACCAACGTCTACAACAAAGCCTCAGAGGGCAGCCTCCGATGGAACGACCCCGACTTGAACATCAACTGGAACATTGAAAACCCGATTCTCTCAGATAAGGATAAGGTTTCGCCGTTGTTCAAAGATTTTGTTACTCCGTTTTGAAATTTGAAATCGCAAATATGAGAACAAGGAACATTCTTCTGGCCTGCGGGCTGGCTATTATATTAATAGGTGTAACGGCTGCCGTCACATATTCGCTGGCCCAGTCCAACGACGAGCAACTGGAAGAATATCAGGGAACCGATCGTGAATACCTGTCGTTTGACCAAATCGACCACCTCACCCACGATATAGAATTGCCTGAGTCGATGACTTTCTGCGGCGAAGAGGTTCCCCTCGACTTGTTCTTCGTCCGTGAGCGGTTGGAAAGGGAACTGATTATCAACACATACAGACATTCCACCACTTTGCTGACGCTGAAGCGTACCACCCGCTGGTTCCCCGTGATGGAGCCCATCATGGTGCAGTACGGTCTGCCTGAAGACTTCAAGTATCTGGCTATGATTGAAAGCGAGCTGACTAATGCCGTCTCTTCTTCAAAAGCTGTGGGCTTCTGGCAGTTCCTTGAGAGCACAGGAAAAGAATACGGGCTGGAAATCAACAAGGAAGTGGATATGCGCTACAACGTGGAGAAAGAAACGGTCGCAGCCTGCAAGTACCTCAAGGAATCCTATCGCAAGTTTGGCAATTGGACTGCATCGGCAGCAGCATACAACGGTGGCAACAGTCGTATTTCCAGAACGATAGAGGAGCAACGTGTCGACTCTTACTACGATATGAGATTAGCTGAGGAGACGCAACGCTATGTGTTTCGCATACTCGCTCTGAAACTCATCACCGAGAATCCTGAGAAATACGGATTCCAGATTGGTGACAACGGATGGTACCAACCTTTTGAATACAACATTGTTACCGTCACCGAAAGCATTCCCAATCTCATCGACTTCGCCTACGAGCAAGGCACCAATTACAAGATGCTGAAATATTTCAATCCTTGGATGCGCAGCAACTCGTTAACCGTTTCGGCAGGAAAGAGTTACGACATTAAGATTCCGACAGGAAAATTCGCGAAGACGCACAAGCCCATGAGAAACAAAGAATGAGATTTACGCGTTTACGGTTTACGCCCTTTCTATCTTGAGTCGCCGTAAATTGAATCTTTTTCCATCAATCTCTTGCAAAATCCGGAAATTTTGCCTATCTTTGCAGTTGCAAAATCGGCCTCTCGGCCAAAAACAAAAATCATCGTAACTATCTATATTTCAATATAATACAAGGTATAGATAGACTTATCGGATTGATTTTGCAATAACTCATTCATTTATAGCGGTTTAGGCAAAGCAACTCTATACCAACCCTATATCAACTCTATACCAAGCCTATAGCCCCTTTGAGGTAACTTTGAGGTAACTTCGAGGTAAGTCCGAGATAACTCCATGATAACACGAAAAGACCAGAGTGAAAACAGAGTGCGGGTAAGGAAAAAATGCGTACTTTTGCCGTCCATAATTGAGAAATGAACGAGTTCAGCGAAGATAAAACCCTTGAGATTCTCGGTGCTCGGGAGAACAACCTGAAGAACATCGACTTGAGCATTCCGCGAAACGCCCTGGTAGTCATCACCGGCATCAGCGGAAGCGGCAAGTCGTCGCTGGCTTTCGACACCATCTATGCCGAAGGGCAGCGTCGCTATATGGAGAGTTTCTCGGCCTACGCGCGACAGTTCATCGGCAATATGGAGCGCCCCGATGTGGATAAGATAACAGGATTGAGTCCCGTCATCAGCATCGAGCAGAAGTCGGTCAACAAGAACCCTCGTTCTACCGTTGGCACCATCACGGAGATTTATGACTTCCTGCGCCTGCTGTATGCCCGCATCGGAACGGCCTATTCCTACAACACCGGAGAACCTATGGTGCGCTACACCGAAGAACAAATCACCGATTTGATTCTGCAAGATTTTCAAGGTCGTCGCATCAATATTCTGGCTCCTGCGGTTAGAGGCAGAAAAGGACATTATCGCGAGCTGTTCGAGCACATCCGCCAAGCTGGTTTCACCCGTGTCCGCATTGATGGCACTATGCGCGAGATTGAGTTTGGCATGATGGTGGACCGCTATAAGACCCACGACATCGAGATAGTGATTGACCGTATCGAGGTGCATGAGGACAGTCTCACCCGCATCAAGAAGTCGGTGCAGACCGCCTTCCGCTACGGGAAGGGACTGCTGATGGTGATGGACAACGACAGCGGACAGTTGCGCTACTACAGTCGCCTGCTGATGTGTCCCACCACAGGGCTTTCCTACGAAGACCCCGAACCCAACACCTTCTCGTTCAACTCGCCCTACGGCGCTTGTCCAAAGTGCAACGGACTGGGAGAAGTCGCGGTTGTCGACAAGGAGAAACTCATTCCCAATCCAAGCTTGAGTTTACGCAAGGGCGGATTGGCTCCAGCAGGAGAATACAAGGCCGGCAGTTGGATTTTCAAGCAGTTGGAAGCTATCGGCCTGAAATACGGCTTCACTTTAGACACCCCAATGAAGGATTTCTCCGACGAAGCCTTAGACGTTATCCTCTATGGCACCAACGAGACTTTCGACGTAAAGCGAGAGACCCTCGGCATCACTTCGACCTATAAAATCAACTTCGAGGGCATCATCAACTTCATTGAGGAGCAGAACAACGAAGAGGCTTCAGCCTCCGTCGCCCGCTGGGCGGGTTCTTTCATGAACCATGTGGCCTGTCCCGTTTGCGGCGGCTCGCGGCTCAAAAAGGAGTCACAGTGGTTCCGCATCGACGGCAAGAACATCGCTGAGGTTGCCAACATGGACACCCTCAGCTTAGGCCAATGGATTGATAATCTTCCCAATAAGCTCACTGAACGTCAAAACGACATCGCCAAGGAAATCCTGCGCGAGATTCACAAGCGCGTCCATTTCCTCCTGGACATCGGTATCGACTACCTCAGCATGAACCGTCCTGCGGCTTCGCTCTCAGGCGGCGAGGCGCAACGCATCCGACTGGCCACACAGATTGGCTCGCAACTGACAGGAGTCCTTTACATCCTCGACGAGCCCAGCATCGGGCTACACCAACGCGACAATCATAGACTGATTGACTCGCTGAAAGAACTGCGAGACATCGGCAACACGGTCATCGTAGTGGAACACGACCAAGACACGATGCTCAACGCCGACTTTCTCGTTGACATCGGTCCCGGGGCGGGTCGGCACGGAGGCGAAGTCGTCTTTGCTGGCACACCTGAAGAAACCAAAACAGGACATTCCATCACCTGCGACTACCTCAACGGCATCCGAAACATAGAAGTACCCGCCACAAGGCGCAAGCCTCTTGAGGGCGACTTCCTCAGAATCAAAGGCGCAAAAGGGCATAACTTGAAGAATGTGGATTTGGAGCTGCCGCTCGGCGTGATGGTCTGTGTGACAGGTGTCAGTGGCTCAGGTAAGTCCTCACTTATCAACGAGACCCTCTCCCCCATCCTCAGCCAGAAATTCTACCGCTCAGTAAAAGAACCTCTTCCCTACGACAGCATCGAAGGGATGGAGAAAATCGACAAAATCATCCAAATCGACCAAGCTCCTATCGGGCGTACACCCCGCTCGAACCCGGCGACTTACACAAAGGTCTTCGACGACATCCGGAAGCTGTTTGGCGAGTTGCCCGAATCGAAAATCCGCAACTACAAGGCCGGACGTTTCTCCTTCAACGTGAAAGGCGGTCGCTGCGAGGCCTGCAAAGGTGCCGGACTGCGCGTCATCGAGATGAACTTCCTGCCCGATGTTTCGGTAGTATGTGAAGAGTGCCAAGGGAAACGCTACAACCGAGAGACCCTCGAAGTGAGATACAAAGGCAAGTCCATCAACGACGTGCTGGATATGACCATCAACGAGGCTGTGGAGTTTTTTGAAAACATTCCAGCTATCATTCAGAAAATCCGTACCCTGAAGGATGTCGGTCTGGGATACCTCACCTTAGGTCAGGCTTCCACTACCATCTCTGGCGGCGAGGCGCAACGTGTGAAGCTGGCAGCCGAGCTGGCCAAACGCGATACAGGCCGCACACTCTATGTATTGGACGAGCCCACCACAGGCTTGCATTTCGAGGACATCAAGGTGCTGATGAGCGTACTCAACCAACTCGTCGACAGAGGCAACACTGTCCTCATCATCGAGCATAACTTGGACGTCATCAAGATGGCGGACTGGGTCATCGACATGGGTCCCGAAGGCG
>CAMYYB010000102.1 GCA_947303335.1 uncultured Bacteroidales bacterium
TTCAGCGTGCAGCCGTTGGCGGGGTCGACCCAGTATTGGATGACGGTGCCGTCGGGGTAGTCGACGAAGAAATGCCAACAGTCGATGTCGAGCACCTTCTCCGTGCCTACGTAGTAGTTGGAGAGGTCGTTCTTCTCCACCTCGTTTGCGAATGAGTTAGTTGAGCGGGTTGTCGTTGCAAGTGGCGATAACGCTGCTTTTACCGGCTTTGAGGGCGATAATTTGCAGGCGGTCACCGGTCATGATAGGTCTGTAGCTGATGTTATTGGGCTCTTTGACGCTGTAGCTGGCCATCGTGCATTTGTCGAAAGGTTTCCATACAAGGGTATCGCCAATACTTATCTTGAATTCTTGAGGCTCTTGGGCCAATGCTGTTGAAGTCATGCCGACAAAGGCGAAGAGTAACAATGCGATGTGAAGTTTCTTCATGTTTGTCCTGATTTAAAATGAAACAAGAAGTTAGAAATTTCGCTCCAAAAATACGGAAAAAAGTGAAATGCAAACAGAAAGGGAGTTTTTATGGCTTGTTTTTGTGGAAGCTTTGCTCGAAGGCTTCCCGCATCTTGTTTTCGTCGCGGATGATTTGCCGCAGTTGTTCCAACCGTGGTGCGTTCTCCGATTCGGGTAGCCAGAGTTTCAGGTAGCCTGTGTCGGAGTATTTTTCAAGCAGATGTGCCCTGAAACGTTGGTATTGTCCTTCATCGTCTAACTCGGGATAATGATCCAAACCAAACTGGATGGTGCGTTTAATGACTTTCTCGGGACTGATAAGCCGGTCGGCTTCAGCCACAATCTTTCCGTAGATACTGCGTGGCTCGTGTCCGCTTGAGGCTCGGTGGTCTTCGGCGGCTTGCGCCATTGTTTCAATTTGATTTTCTGTGAACCAATCTCGAAGTTTTTGGTCCTCGCGGATGATGCGACCTGAGACGAGGTGATGGGTGTCGCGTCCCTCACGAAGTCCCGTGTCGTGATAGGCGGCAATGGCGTAGACCATATTCGTGTCGACCTCATAATGCTCGGAAAGGGTTAGACTACGACTGATGACCTCCTCAGCGTGATTGCGTTGATGGGCTGCATCGAAATCCTGATAGCGGGGAAGGATTTCTTGTTCGATGTAGGATTTCAGTTGTGGTTGTATCATCGTGTTTAATGAATGTAGGGCTGTCGTATTATGGCAGCCCTACATGTTATCAATCTAAACGGCGTTCTGCCGTATTACTGTGCAGTAAAGCTGAAGGCTTGGCTCGATGCCGACGAGGTTCCTCCAAGGTAGATTCCGTGGAAAGCCGTTGTCGGGTTGGTAGGAGCTTGGGTACCATATTTCACATAATAGGTACTGCCGTGCTCCATACCTGTCGCTGTGATGAGGGCGAGGGTGCTGCTGCAGTTGGCTTCGAAACTGAACGTCACCATATTGCTACCACCTGATCCGCTGGCGTTCGAAAGCGTGTAGTATCTCCCGGTTTGGAAATTATAGCTGCTGGTGTGGAAATAATAGCCTTGTACAGCACCATTGATAGTGTTTCCGCCACCACCGCCAGGCCAACCGCCGCCACCGCCTTGCGAACCGCCTGCGCTGATACCGATGCCGGTGCCTGTGATTTGGATGTAACTGTTGTTGTCGCAGTCAAAGCCTTCTTCCGGGCTGCCTTTGGTGGAGTAAGCGAAAGCAACGCCGTTGCCAATGGTGATAGCTCCTGCATGGCCTGCATTCGAGTCGATGGCATCGTTGCCATTGCTGAAGCAAACCGTCACACCGCCGTTGAAGGTGATGTTGCCTGATGAACTGATGCAGTCGTCGTAGCAATGGAAATAGTGTTGTCCACCTTCAATGTTGATTGCCGTCTTTGACTCTAAGCCTTCGGCACCGTTTGCTGTGGTAGTCACAGTGGTGGTACCGCCGTAGATAGTCGCTACGCCGCCTATTTTGATGCCTTTTGCCGAGGAACGGTTAGACGATCCGCCACCAGGTCCAGGAGGCCAGCCACCGCCGCCGCCACCCGAACCTACTTGAGCTCCAGTTGTGGAGATGGTGAGGGTGGGCCCTGTGCCGTCGCTGCTACCTTGTGTATAAGTGCCTGTATAGGTGTTGCCTGTCTTAGTGCCCACTTTGATGCCTTTGCCGCCTTTACCGGTGCTGCTGAGTGTGATGTTTCCGCTCAGTATCTGCATGTTGCCTTCGCTACGCAGGCAGGAACTGGCATAGGTGTCGGAACCCGAAGAGGCGGTGTAGGTGGCCCCGTCGCCGTGAGTCTCAATGTTGATGGTGTTGTCTCCACTTATTGTCATCGTTCCAGTAGACTTGATGCCTCTACCACCATGGTTGGAGGTCGGCAGGTTGATGCTGATATTGCCACCACTGATGATGACGTTGGCCTCGCTTCTGATGGCGGTGCAGTATGACGGGTCGTAGTTAGTCACCACGGTGCTGCCGCTTGAGGTGATATCGATGGTGCCGCCGCTGATGGTGATGTCTCCGTTGGCAGCAATGCCTTTCGAGGTATTGCCCGAATGGGAGAGGTTAATGCTGCCGCTACTGATATGGAACGTGCCATCGCTCTTGAAACATTTGCCGTCAACAGCTGATGAAACGATAGTGACGTTGGCCCCGTTGACGGTGATATCGGTGTCGCTTGAGATACCATTGGAACCTTCACCAGCTACTTGCAACTCAAGAATGCCGCCGTTCAAGATAACATCGGTATCGCCCTTGATACCTTTGCAGTCGCTACCAGTTACGTTGAGGCTGAGCGTTCCACCTGCCATAGTGAAAGTGCCTGTCACCTTGATGCTTCTGGCACTCATAGTGGAAGTGTTAATGCTGAGATTCCCACTATTGATGTTGATAGTGCCTGAGAAATCCAGACCGTCAGAACCCGCAGAAGTGATGTTGAGCGTACCGCCGTTCCATTGCAGGTTGCTGCTACCGTGAATACCGTCGCTGTCGCTGTCGAGGATGTCGATTTCGCCGGAGTTCATTGTTAGGTTGCCTTCGGCGAGGATGCCGTGTTTGGCGTTGCCGGTAATACGTAACGTGCCGTTGCCGTTCACTGTGAGAGCTCCTGCCGCATACAAGGCACCGTCGATGCTGCTGTTGGCCCAGTCGGCAAGTGTGGACGTGCCTCGCAAGGCAAGTGTCGCATTCACGTTGGAGGCCATATTGATAGCCGCTGTGCTGTTGCTGGTCAACGACAGCGAGTTGAGTGCCATATAGAAAGCAGAGGTGCTGTACATTGTCAGCGAGCCGTTTGAGGATGAACCCGAAACCACATACGGCACATTGGCCATTGTGGAGTTCACTGTAACATCAGCGCCGCTGTTCGTAACCGTCACGCCGTCGTTGGAGAAGGGGTTGACGACGCTTACGCTGCTGCCGTTATAAATGATGTACACAGTATCGCCCGCAGGAGGGAGCTCCTGAAGGACAAAGGTGATGCTGTCGAATTCCGTGAGGGGGAACACACTAATGCCGCAGCCTGCATTGAGGAGCATTTGGGCGGGGGCGCTCCCTTCAAAACGGATTTCATGGATGTCGCTCACATCGTTATCGTAAATCACGGAACCGGTCTTATGGAGGTTGATGTGGTAATTCTGTGCATTGAGGCCTATGCAACCAAGCAGGAAGGCCGCGATAAACAAGGCCTTTCTCATAGCTTGATCATTTTAAGGGTTTGTGTCGGGGTGGTAACGAGATAGATGCCTCTCGACAGGTCGCTAATGTCGACAGCTTGGTCGCCCGAAGCTTCAAAGGTCTTCACCATCCGTCCGTCTAGGGCGTAAATGCAGACGGTTTGTT
Source organism: uncultured Bacteroidales bacterium (assembly GCA_947303335.1). GTDB lineage: Bacteria > Bacteroidota > Bacteroidia > Bacteroidales > F082 > Limimorpha. The sequence continues at coordinate 3,797 of CAMYYB010000102.1, forward strand.
TGCCCTGAAGGTTGTGCAACGTCAGAAGATTGTGGACAGGGTTAGGGAAAATGCTCATGCCAAGGTTGGTGTTCTCGCTGGTGCCTTCCACCTCGCGGCAGACGATTTTACGAATGTCGGCAAGAGGGATTTTCGTGATGTCTTTGTAGGCAGCTTGCTCAACAACCAGTTTTACATTGTCTTCAAAATAAGCGCGGTCACCTTCCAGCATATTGAAAACTAATTCTTCGCCATTATTCATAATGACGATCATCTGGGTTTGTGCCGCTAAAGAGAGTAGTGCCCCCAACATCAGGGTCACCAGCAGCAGTCCTCGTTTGAATGGATGTTTCATAAGGTTTGATTTAAGGTAATGAACAATGTTGAAAACGGCAAAAATACGAATTTTATTGAAATACAACATAATTTATTTGATTTCAGCCTTTAAATAAGGTCCCGTGACGGATTCCTTACAACCCAACATCGCCTTTGGTGTTCCCGTGAAGATGACCTTTCCACCCATCGCGCCGCCACCTGGCCCCAATTCGATGAGGTAGTCACAGGCCTTCAGCATCTCCAGATTATGTTCAATGAGGAAGATGGTGTTGCCTGCTTCTACCATCGTGTCGAAGAGGTCGAGGATGCGCTTGATATCGTTGAGATGGAGCCCGTCAGACGGTTCGTCCATGATGAAGATTTTGCCTGCGTCGCGCAAGTAGGAGGCCAACTTGATGCGTTGCAACTCGCCCCCTGAGAGGGTCGAGAGCGACTGGTTCAGATGGAGATACCCTAAGCCTACCTTGCGCAAGGGCTCCAGCTTTTCGGCTATCACGGTGCCTGCAAACAGTTCAGAGGCTTTGTTGGCCGTAAGGTCCATCACCTCGGCGATGTTCATCCCTTGCACCTTATATAATAAGACCTCAGACGAGTAACGCAGTCCGCTACATGCTTCGCAAGTGGTCTCGATGGCATCCATGAAGGCCATATCGCTGACAATGAAACCTTTACCTTGACAGACGGGACAGCCTCCCTTGCCGTTGAAGGAGAATAGGTCGGCTTTGGTTTTGTTCACTTTGGCGAAAAGCTTGCGGATATCGTCAGCCACTTCAAGATAGGTGGCGGGAGTGGAGCGCAGACTGATGCCGATGTTTTTCTGGCTGATATAGACGATGTCTGATGGTTGAATTGTTGGGCTGTTTAATTGTATAATTGTTGAATTGTTGTCGCGACAACAGTTCAACGATTCAACATTCAACAATTCAACACTCTTTACAAAGCACTCCATCAGCGAGCTCTTGCCAGAACCAGCTACACCTGCAATACCGCACATCACGCCCAAAGGCAAATCGACTGTCAGGTTCTTGAGGTTGTGCAGACTGGCGTTTTCCAGATGGAAGAACGACTTGGGCGGACGCACCGTTTCCTTGATGGCACTTGTCGCGCTGAGCATCGTTCCTGTAAGGGTCTGACTGTGAAGTAGTTCCTGATAGCTGCCTTCGAAGATGACTTCGCCGCCCTTCATGCCGGCTCCTGGACCCATATCGATGATATGGTCGGCGATTTTAATCATGTCCTTGTGGTGCTCCACCAGAATGACTGTGTTGCCGTGATTCTTCAGCTTCTGCACCGACTTCTGCATCAGCAGGATGTCGTGGTTATGAAGTCCTACGCTGGGCTCATCGAGTATGTACATCACGTCCGAGAGGGGCGAGTTGATGTATTTGGCAATCTTGCAACGTTGGGCTTCACCGCCTGAGAGCGTACCAATGGCGCGATCCAAGGTGAGGTAGCCGAGTCCGATTTCCTCCAAAGCAGAGAGTCTTTCGAGGGTGGCCCGTTTGATGTCTTCAGCCAACGGATTGTCAATGGTTTCCATCCATTGGCGGCAGTCGGCGATACTCATGGCCGTTACTTCGGCGATATTGATGCCCTTGATTTTGCAGGAACGAATCTTCTCGTTGAGGCGGGTTCCTTTGCAGTCGGGACAAGTACCCATCGTCAGCATGGGGTTGAGCACGGCTGCATGAAGCAGCCCCTCCTCTGAGTTGATGATGCTGCGATACATTCTTGGGATGATGCCCTCGTATTTTGCACTTTTCGGCCAATTGGACGGTGGGTTTTTCAGTTTGATTTGGGGCGAGTTGAGGAATAAGTCAAGCTCTTCAGGTGAGTAGTCCTTGATTTTCTTGTCCAAATCGAAAAGACCGCTGTGGGCGTATCGTATCCAGCGCCAGCCGCCTTTGCCGAAGGCGATGTAATGGATGGTGTCTTCGTCATTAAGGGACTTATCGAAGTCTACTAATTTATGGATGTCCAGTTCTCGAATCTCCCCCAATCCAGCGCAACGCGGACAACTACCCGAAGGGTGGTTGAACGAGAAAGCGTCCGAATAGCCCACGAAAGGCTGCCCTATACGTGAGAACAACAGACGCAACAGGGCATAAATGTCTGTATAGGTGCCAACCGTCGAACGGGAATTGGAGGTAGGTTTCCTTTGCTCGATGACGATAGCGATGGGCAGATTCTCAATATCGCCTACATGGGGTCGACCATACTTGGGCAAATATTGCTGCGTGAAAGAAGGAAAGGTGTCGTTCAGTTCCCGTCGCGACTTGGCGGCGATGGTGTCCAACACCAATGATGACTTGCCCGAACCCGATACGCCCGTCACCACAGTAATCTGTCGCTTGGGAATCTCAACGGTGACGTGCTTCAGGTTGTTCTCGGTGGCGTCTTTGATGAGGATATAGTCGTGATCTTGCATTTGGGCTGTTTTGAGGTTGCAAAATTAAACAATCTGTAGTTTATGATGATTTGTTACGGCATTGGCAATTGAAGTTCATCTATCTCTGAAAGGATTTCTTCAAACTTCTTTTTTATACAGTCGAAAACTTCACCTTTAACAATCTTTTCAGTTATATTGTATGCCCAATCACGAAGTTCATCTTGCAAAAATTCCCAACCATATGGCCATTCCTCATCATTTGGGTCAAACGAATCCAAACAATCCAACAGATGACGTTCTTTTTTGAGAATTTTGCTCTTTCGATTCGGCTCGTTGTACCAACTGACCCCTACAAACATATCAGCCCAATACTTGCGGCTAGTAGTCCATACAAAAACTCCATAGTATTTCCATTCTTCTCTATATATCCAAGCACCTGTTCCACTTCCGGTTTCACATTCCATATCAAACAACATCTTCTTTTGTTTAGCGAATTCTTCCAATGGTTTCCATATATAGGTGTCAAGAATCTGGCCAAACCACTCCTCTTGAAGTTGTAGCATTTCTCCCACGGCAACAACATTCTCAGACGCGAGCATTACCGACATCAAATCATCCCTATATTTTGTATCCATATCTGTATTGGTGATTTGTTTGACAAGTTCACAATATTGCTTAATAACGGATTGTACCAATGGTTTTCTCTCCGCAATGGAATAACACTTTTCAAGCCATTCGACAATGTTCTTTTCGTAAGAAGCGGTAATGTACGGATATTTAACACATCCCAATGAACAGTTATCAGGATAATGTCCATCAAGAGTAAGATAAACGAGTTTGTATCCCTCAGGGAAGTTTTTCCTGCCATAGTTGTTGTATCTGAGCATCTGGTTTGTTTGGTCACCTGCATAGATTTTATTTTCAATGATGATGGCATGGTTTCCATCTTCAATAATAATGTCTATTCGACCGCCTTCCTTATCAGTCACGGGCCCAATCACACGCTCAACAATGTTTTGTGAACACCGATGATAATCTATGTAATCATTTGGAAGATCAATTACTTCAAGGAAGGCCTGAAGAAAACGATACGATAATCCATGGCTTCCTTTGGGATTCATTAATTCAGCAATAAATGCTGAATGCAATCGCACTTCTTCTGCTCGCAACCCAATCGTATTGAACACATTGAAGAATTCGCCTTTTTCTTGTTTCTCAAGTTCCACTTGTTTCTCATTCTCATAGAGTTTCGAAATGGTGGCAAGAATTGTTTGTGTTTTTTCCATCATTGTCGTTTCTTGGCTTTTAAATTGTTTTTATCCCAAAATACCCCAAAACCACCTTGAAGTTGTCCTGCGCCGTTAAGCAAGTGTCGCGCAAATAGCCGTTGATTTTGCCCCAATTCTGGATGCCTCGGTAATAGAACA
>CAMYYB010000103.1 GCA_947303335.1 uncultured Bacteroidales bacterium
TCTTCGGGCTTGGTGTAGTGGCTCTCTTCGGCGGCCACTTCGTCTTCCACACCGGCCAACACGCCGAGTTCACCTTCAACGGTCACATCGAACTGATGGGCATAGTCGACGACTTTTTTCGTGAGAGCCACATTCTCGTCATAGGGGAGGGCAGAGCCGTCAATCATCACGGACGAGAAGCCCATGTCGATGCAGCTCTTGCAAGTCTCGAAGCTGTCGCCGTGGTCGAGGTGGAGAACGATTTCAGGATGGGCGCAACCGAGTTCCTTAGCGTATTCCACCGCGCCTTGGGCCATGTAACGAAGCAGCGTCTGGTTGGCGTAGTTGCGCGCACCTTTCGACACTTGCAGGATGACAGGCGACTTGGTTTCGACAGCAGCCATAATGATGGCCTGCATCTGTTCCATATTGTTGAAATTGAATGCGGGAATGGCATAACCGCCGTCAACCGCTTTCGCGAACATTTTGCGGGTGTTCACGAGCCCTAATTCTTTGTAACTTACCATGTATATTCGGTTTTTTAGAGTTTAGTTCAAAAAAGGATTATCATTAATAAAAAGGTGTGTTAAACGAACATGGAGTCGATGAGCTGTTGGTAGCGTTTCTGTATCACAGCACGTTTCACTTTAAGCGTAGGTGTGAGGATTCCATTACCGACAGTCCAATCGTCGGTCACCAGTTCATATTTCTTGATTTGTTCATAGGCACCGAACAGTTTGTTGTATTTCTGTACCTCAGCCGAGATGGCATTGCGCACTTCGGGCATCTCGATGCAATCCTTAATGTTGCCTACGGTCAGTTCTTGTTTCTGGCACCAGTCTTTCAGGTAGGCAAGGTCGGGATGGATGATGGCGGCGGCAAACTTTTGGCCTTCACCAAAGACTACCACGTTTTCAAAGAAGTCAGACTCGCAGAACTTCTCTTCGATAATCTGGGGATTGATGTACTTGCCCATCGAAGTTTTGAAGAGGTTCTTCAGGCGGCCCGTGATGTACAAACGGCCTCCCTCGTCCAAGTGACCGAGGTCGCCGGTGTGGAGCCAACCGTCTTCATCGATGGCTTCCTTGGTGAGTTCGGGGCTCTTGTAATAACCCAACATCACGTTGTAACCGCGACAGATGATTTCGCCGTTTTCCGTGATTTTCACTTCTGTTCCAGGTATGGGTCTGCCTACGGTGCCCACCTCACGACCGCCTTTTGTCCTGTCGCTAACGGCGATAACGGGTGAGGCCTCCGTCATTCCATAGCCTTCAAACACGGGCATTTTGATGGCAGAGAAGAAACCTGACACTTTTCTGGAGATGCTGGCAGCACCTGAAACGATGATGTCGAAGTTCTCAGCACCCAAGTTGCTACGAATTTTTGAAAACACCAGCTTGTCGGCGATACTGAGTTTTAGATTATAGAACCACGAGCGGTCATCCGGCTCAATCTTGTAGCTTTCGGTGAGGCGAACCGCCCATTGGAAGATGGTGCGTTCAATGCCTTTTTTCTTGTTGCCTTGCTGTACGATTTTTTCGTACATCTTTTCCAACAGGCGAGGCACGGCGGTCATCATGGTAGGATGAATCTCCTTCATGTCCGCCCCGATGGTGGCTAAACTTTCGGCGTAATAGACTGACATTCCGAGGTATTGGTACAAATAGACCAGCAAGCGCTCGTAGGCGTGGCAGATGGGAAGGAAACTGAAAGCCCGCTTTGAGTCGGGACTTGGGGTTTGCTTGATATTGTTCAGCTCGCCGATGATGTTGTTGTGGGAGAGCATTACGCCCTTGGGAACACCTGTGGTGCCTGAGGTGTAAACTATGGTGGCGCATTGGTCGGGTTTCACGGCGGTTTTCCTCTGCTCCAGTTCCTCAGCATGAGGATGGCTCTCGCCAAGTTCGACGAGTTGTTGGAAGTAGGGGTGAGTCTTGCGGTCAACCATCGTGTAGAGGTATTTCAGATTGGGTGTCTCGCTCATAATGGCTTCCACCTTATTCAAGACAGCTTGGCTTTCCAAGATGACAAGTTTGGCTTCGCTGTTGTTGAGGATAAAAAGATAGTCTTCTTTGCTGATGGAAGGGTAAATGGGTACGGTGACGGCTCCCACCTGCTGGGTAGCCATGTCTATCATGTTCCATTCGGGACGGTTCTCGCTGATGATAGCCACCTTGTCGTCGGGTTGGATACCCAATTCAATAAAGGCGTAGCTGAGTAAGCGTGTGAGGTCTTGGTATTGTTTCGGACTGTATTTAATCCATTTGCCGTTTTCTTTGCGGGCCAATGCAACGTCTTGGCCAGGCCAATTCTCCGTATAGGTGTCGAGAATGTCAAAGAGTCTTGTTACTTCTTTAGCCATAAAGTTGATTTTGCAATTGCTTGCAAAGTAACAAAATAATTTGATACGTTTTGTTTTTAATACCGAAAAAGTACGACGATTGAAAAGTTTTTGTACTTTTGTGACTGATAAGTTATTGATGAATAAAAAAGAATACCCTATGACAATCAACGAATTGGAAAGAATTGCCTCACAGGTGCGTCGCGACATCATCCGAATGGTACACGGGTGCCAGTCGGGACATCCGGGAGGCTCATTAGGCGCCACTGACGTCGTCACAGCCCTTTATTTCGACCAAATGCAAATCGACCCCGCCAATTTCCGCATGGACGGCAACGGCGAGGATATGTTTTTCCTTTCTAATGGACACATCAGCCCGATGCTCTACAGTATTCTGGCGCGACGCGGCTACTTCCCCGTCAGCGAACTGGCCACTTTCCGCCAGTTGGGTACCCGTTTGCAAGGGCACCCCACTACGGTTGAGGGGCTGCCCGGCGTACGCATCGCTTCGGGCTCCTTGGGACAGGGACTTTCCGTCGCCATCGGTGCGGCCCAAGCGAAGAAGCTGAACGGTGACCCGCACTTGGTTTATGTCCTGATGGGCGACGGCGAGCAGGAAGAAGGCCAGATATGGGAGGCTGCCATGTATGCGCCCGCCAAAGGCGTGGACAACCTCATCGCCATCGTTGATTACAACAAGAAACAGATTGACGGCTCGACCGACGACGTGCTGAGCCTCGGTGACCTTCGCGCCAAATATGAAGCCTTTGGCTGGTATGTACTCGAGATGAGCGGAAACAACATGCAGGCCATCGTGAACATTTTGAGACTTGCCCGTGAGAACGCCCATCAGCACAGACCGCAGCTCATCCTCGCCCACACGGAGATGGGTATGGGCGTTGACTTTATGATGGGTACGCACAAATGGCACGGCTCGGCCCCCAACGACGAACAAGCCGCACGGGCACTTGCCCAACTCAAAGAAACACTTGGAGATTATTGATAATGGATACAACTAAAACCACGAATTGCACGACTTTGGCGAATGATTTATTCGTGTAATTCGTAGTTAAATAAAATCAAAGCTATGGACTTCACAATACAAAACCAAAAAGATACAAGATCGGGATTCGGCGAGGGTCTGCTTGAGGTAGGTCGCCGCAATCCCAAGGTGGTGGCCTACTGTGCCGACCTTACCGGTTCATTGAAGATGGGCGACTTCGCCAAGGAGTTTCCCGAGCGTTTCTTCCAAACGGGCATCGCCGAAGCCAATATGATTGACATGGCGGCAGGTATGGCCTTGAGCGGATTCGTGCCGTTCACGGGTACCTTCGCAGCCTTCGCAACGGGTCGCGTCTACGACCAGATTCGTCAGAGTGTGGCCTATTCCAACAAGAATGTGAAGATAGCCGCCTCACACGCGGGGCTTACCCTCGGTGAGGACGGTGCCACCCACCAGATTCTTGAAGACATTGGCCTGATGAAGATGTTGCCCAACATGACGGTGATTGTGCCTTGCGACTTCAACCAGACCAAGAACGCCACCCTTGCTGCCGCCGAATACGACGGCCCGGTGTATCTTCGCTTCGGTCGCCCGAAGGTGCCGAACTTCACCCCTGAGGACGAGCCATTAATAATAGGTAAGGCTCAAATGCTGCAAGAGGGTACCGATGTGACCATCTTCGCCTGCGGCCACCTCGTGTGGAAAGCAATCCAGGCTCTGCCGATTCTTAAAGAAATGGGCATCAACGCTGAGTTAATCAATATCCACACCATCAAGCCTTTGGACGTGGAGGCCGTGTTGAAGTCGGTGGCAAAGACCCGTTGTGTGGTGACGGCTGAAGAGCATCAGCGCAACGGCGGCTTGGGCGACAGCATCGCACAGGTGCTGGCCCTGAACACGCCCTATCCTATGGAAATGGTCGCGGTCAATGATATGTTTGGCCAAAGCGGTAAGCCCGACGAGTTGCTGAAAACTTATCATTTAGACACGCCTGACATTGTTGAAGCTGTGAAGAAAGTCGTGGCGAGGAAACAATAATACGAATCCTATATGAAAAAGCTAACTACATTTATGAAAAAGCTAACTACATTATCCCTTGTCGCTCTCATGATGCTCGGCATGATGTCGGCTTGCAATTGCCAGGAAAAGGAAGAAGAACCCGTCAAGGCGAAGAACGTCATCTATATGATTGGCGACGGTATGGCCCTTCCGCAAGTGTATGCCGCTATGCTGGCTTCGAACGAGGAGATGACCTTCTCGCAATTCCCCTATATCGGTGTGGTGGACACCCATTCTGCCAGTAACGACATCACCGATTCAGCCGCTGGTGGCACAGCCCTGGCCAGCGACCACAAGACCAAGAACAGCATGGTCGGCATGAACCCTGACACCATTCCGGTGGTGACTGTTCTTGAAGCCCTCGCTGAGCAAGGCAAGGAGACGGGCATTGTGGTGACGAGTTACGTCACCCACGCCACCCCCGCCACGTTTTACGCCAAGGTCCCGAAACGCAGCCAGTATGAAGACATCGCTGTGCAGATGGCTGAGAATCCTTACCTCAACCTCATCATTGGTGGCGGCATGAAGCATTTCAACCATCGCGAGGACAGCATCGACTTAGTGGCACGCATGGAGAACGAGTTGGGCTGGAAGGTGTACGACACCCTTGTGGACATCGACACGACCTGCAAGAAATACGCCGTGATGGCACACAAGAGCCACATGCCCCATGCAGCTGAACGCGGCGACTTCCTGCCCCGTGCCGTGAAGACCGCCCTGAAGACCCTCAACGATGCCGAGAACGGTTTCTTCCTCATGGTGGAAGGCTCGCAGATTGACTTTGCCTGCCATGCCAACGACTCCACCTGGATGATGGACGAGATGATGGACTTCGACTATGCCGTGAAGGTGGCCTTGGACTTTGCCAAGAAAGACGGCAACACCTTGGTGGTCGTCACTGCCGACCACGAGACGGGCGGACTCACCCTGCCCGACCCCAAAGGCAAATACACCAACGTGACCTTCAACTATTCCACGGGAAGCCACACCTGCCTGCCCGTGATGGTCTATGCCTACGGCCCAGGCGCCGAGCAGTTCACGGGCTGGATGCAGAACCGCGACCTGAAGGGCAAGATCATGAACGCCTGCGGCTTCGAGAACTTCGGCGACAGCATCCCGGAATACGACGGCCCCCGTATCCAGGCCATTAAAGTCAATCTCGATTCTAAACCTGAGTAATCCTTAAAGGTCCCTGAGCCTGTCGAAGGGCCTGCCTATAAATCACCGTTAAATGAAACTCTCTGTCGTCATCGTCAACTACAACGTCGAGTACTTCCTCGAACAGTGCCTCTATTCGGTGCGCCGCGCCATGCAGGGCATCGAGGGGGAGGTGTTCGTGGTCGACAACAATTCCGTCGACGGCTCGCTGAAGATGCTGGCGCAGAAGTTTCCCGAGGTGAAGGTCATTGCCAACAAGGACAACGTGGGCTTCGCCAAGGCCAACAACCAGGCCATCAGGATTTCGACGGGCGAGTATGTGCTGCTGCTCAATCCTGACACAGTGGTGGAGGACGACACTTTCTCGAAGTGCCTCGCCTTCATGGACAGTCACCCCGACGCGGGCGGCCTTGGCGTGAAGATGGTGGACGGCAAGGGTCAGTTCTTGCCTGAGTCGAAGCGTGGACTGCCTACGGCCTCAGCCGCCTTCTATAAGATGTTCGGTCTGGCCAAGCTGTTTCCGCATAGCAAACGCTTTGCCCATTACTACATGGGGCACCTCTCGAACGACGAGACCAACGAGGTGGAGATTTTGGCAGGTGCCTATATGCTGATGCGCCGAGCGACTTTGGACAAAGTAGGACTGTTGGACGAGACGTTCTTCATGTACGGCGAGGACATCGACCTCTCGTACCGCATCACGCAGGGCGGCTACAAGAACTACTACTTCCCCGAGACCCGCATCATACATTATAAAGGTGAGAGCACCAAGAAGACCAGCGTCAACTATGTCTTCGTCTTCTATCGTGCGATGGAAATCTTTGCCAAGAAGCACTTCGGCAACACCTGGGCCAAGTCGTTCTCTTTCCTTATTAATATGGCCATCTACCTCAAGGCTTTCTTTGCCCTCGTGTCGCAGTTCTTCCAAAAGGCCACCATCCCCTTCCTCGATGCGGTTTTGGGCTACGGCGGCCTGGCGGCCATCAGCTACCTGTGGGGGCGCGGCATCGTTTATGGCGGAGCGGGCAACTATCCGCCGTTGTTGTTTGTCGCCGTCCTGCCCGTCTATATCGTCATCTGGCTCCTCAGCACCTATTTCGCCGGAGGCTACGACAAGCCCTACAGCATCGGTAAGGCCGTTCTCGGGGTGGCTTTCGGCAGCGCCGTCGTGCTGGTGCTCTATGCCCTGCTGCCTGAGAGTCTGCGCTTCTCGCGTGCCTTGATTCTCTTCGGCATGATATGGCTCGCGCTTGAGATGAGCCTCACGCGCTTCGTCGGCATCTTGTCGGGCAACGAGAACTTCCAGTCGAAGCGGACGGAGAAAAAGCGCTTCCTCGTCATCGGCAGTCCCGAGGAGACACAGCGAGTGAACCATATCCTCGAGAGCACCTCTATCAAGCCCGACTTCATCGGACGGGTGAGCTCGGAAACGGCAGGCGAGGCCCCCGAGGGCTTCATCGGCAACCTCGCCCAAGTGCCCGACATCATCGAGATTTACAACATCACGGAGGTCATCTTCTGCTCGAAGGACGTGCCGCATCAGGTCATCATCGACAAGATGGTGGACTGGCACGCCACTAACGTCGACTACAAGATTGCGCCCGAGGACAGCCTCAGCATCATCGGCAGCAACAGCATCAACACCCGTGGCGACCTCTACACCGTCGACATCAAGGCCATCGACACCAAGCCCAACCGCCGCAACAAACGCCTCTTCGACGTGGTGACCAGCCTGTTCAGCATCGTCTTCTGGCTGCCCTTGGCCTTGGTGGTGAAGCAGCCCGTCCAGTTCCTCAAGAATGCTTTCCTCGTTTTGTTTGGCCGCCGCACGTGGGTGGGCTATTGCTCGCCTGCCAACGAGACGCAGAAGCTGCCCCGCATCCGCAAGGGGGTCTACCATCCGGCGTCCTATATAGAAAAAGGTATGGACGACGAGGCCCTTAACCAGCTCAACCTGCTCTACGCCCGCGACTACACCGTCTGGAAAGATGCGGAGATATTCTTCAAGTCGGTGGCGAGGTGAATTGGATTTTTTTTTCCACTCCTTCGCTCTGCGTGAAGTATTTTTTTTATTTTTGTGGCTTAATTCAGACGGCAGGAATATGCAAGGCAATGCGCAAATGATTAATATACAGCCAGTTACACAGCGGTGGGGGGGTAAATGCCTCATTGTCAGTTGGTTTGCTTGCTATCGATTCTTTTCATAGGTTTTATTATATCTTCTCAAAGCGTCCTCGGGCGCTTTG
>CAMYYB010000104.1 GCA_947303335.1 uncultured Bacteroidales bacterium
CCATCTCCTACGACGGACGCAACAACAGTCCTGCCTTCGCCAACGTCACCGCTGACGTGATGTCGGCCAACGGCATCAAGGTCTACATCTTCGACTGCCTCCGCCCCACTCCTGAGCTTTCGTTCGCTGTGCGCGAGATGAAATGTGATGCCGGCGTGATGGTCACCGCTTCCCACAACCCCAAAGAATACAACGGCTATAAAGCCTATTGGAACGACGGCGGTCAGCTGGTCAGCCCGCATGACAAGAACGTCATTGCAGAGGTAGAGAAAATCACCGACCCCTCGATGGTCAACTTCAAGCGCAACCCTGAACTCGTCACCATTCTGGACGAGAAGTTTGACGAGATTTATTTAAATAAGGTGTACGGCTTGTCGCTCTCCCTGGACCTCATCAAGAAGCACAAAGACCTGAAGATTGTCTATACGCCCATTCATGGCACAGGTCGCCGCTTGGTACCCGAAATTCTGAAGATGAAGGGGTTCGAGAATGTCTATTGCGTTGAGGAACAGATGGTGGTGGACGGCAACTTCCCCACCGTGAAGTCACCCAACCCTGAAGAGCCCGCTGCTATGGCTCTCGCCGTAAACAAAGCCAAGGAACTGAACGCCGACCTCGTGATGGCCACCGACCCCGATGCCGACCGCGTAGGTATCGCCGTGCGCGACGACAAGGGCGAGTTCATCCTGCTCAACGGCAACCAGACCGCCAGCATCTTCCTCTATTATCTGCTGCGCCGTTGGAGTGAGTTAGGCAAACTTACCGGCAAGGAGTTCGTCGTGAAGACCATCGTCACTACTGAACTGCTGTTCGAAATCGCCAAGAAGTACAAGGTCGACCGCTACGACGTGCTGACCGGCTTCAAGTATATCGCCGACAAGATTCTGGAACTCGAAGGCAAGAAACAGTTCATCGGAGGTGGCGAAGAGAGCTACGGCTATCTGGCTGGCGACTTCGTCCGCGACAAGGATGCCGTCATCGCTACCAGCATGATTGCCGAAGCCGCTGCCTGGGCTGCCGAACAAGGCAAGACGCTCTATCAGTTGCTCATGGACATCTACAAGGAGTTCGGTCTCTACAAGGAGAAACTCGTCTCGCTGACCAAGAAAGGCATCAGCGGCACTGAGGAAATCAAAGCCCTGATGGCTAAGTTCCGCACCACCCCGCCCACCGTTATCGCAGGCGAGAAGGTCGTCGAAATCCGCGACTACAAGTTGCAGGAGGCCAAAGACCTGCTGACAGGAAAGGCCACCCCGATTGCGCTACCCAAGAGCGACGTGCTGCAGTTCTTCACCGAGAGCGGTTCGAAGATTACCGTGCGTCCTTCGGGCACCGAACCCAAGATTAAGTTCTATTTCAGCATGAAAGGTGACGCTTCCAACGGCATCGAAGCTGGCATGAAAGCCCTCGATGTCAAGCTGGAACAAGCCGCCAAAGAGCTGACAGACTAACAGATAAGTACCCAAACAGAAAAAAGCGGAAAAATATTTTCCGCTTTTTTCTTGATTGTATTGAAAAAATATCTACTTTTGCACCCCGAAAGACGGCGGGATAGCTCAGTAGGTTAGAGCGTCGGATTCATAACCCGGAGGTCATGAGTTCAATTCTCATTCCCGCTACTTCAATCAAAAAAGGCAATGCGCTTCAACACATTGCCTTTTTCTTTTTAGTTCAGCTTAACCCTCACAAACACGGGATAGTGGTCTGAAGGATTCCGCCGTTTATGTGTGTCAAACGAAATCTCCTGCGGCGCATCGCTACCTTTGAGCTTGTCATCGTCATCATCAGGCGTCCAATAGCTGTTGGTTAGCAGTCCGTAAGCCTCCACCGTCATAGCGGGCGACACAAACACATGGTCGATACGGCTGGTGGTATAGTACTCCGTCTTGAAACTGTTGAACGTGCCATTCTCGGCAAAACGGATGCGGGCGGCATCATACGAGTCTTTCAGCAGTCCCGATTGGGTGAATATGGAATAAACCTCGTTATATTGGTCCACGTTGAAGTCGCCGGTGATAAAGACCGGAAAGCCCTGTGCCATCTCACGCACGCGGCTCACTACCAGTTTGGCAGACTCGCGGCGAGCCTCCACACCCACATGGTCCATGTGGAGATTAAAGAAGTAGAACACTTTCTGCGGTTCTTTCTTCCTGCGGTTAAACAAGCCGCGACGCACTTCTTGCTGTGACTTTACTGCAAACTTACCCCAAGTGCAGATGCGTACACAAGCCGCATCCCATCCCTTTCCAGGTTTCTCGGGGCTCTTGCTGAGCCAGAAGTCACCGTGATCCAAAAGCTGCAGCTTGTCTTTTTTGTAAAAGATAGGTTCATGCTCACCGCCTCTCAGGCCGTCATCGCGCCCAATGCCGATGTAGTCGTACCCGTCGAGCTGCTCCAGCATATCCTGAAGCTGTCCCCACAGCACTTCCTGCGCCCCGAATAAGTCGGGGTTCATGAAATTCACCTGGTCGCAGATTACCTGACAGCGTTTCGCCCACACCTCGCCCTGTACACTATCATTCCAGTTCTTGTAGCGTATGTTATAGCTACCCACCAGCATCTCTTGCGCCGTAAGCTGCAACGATGCCAGCAGGAAAGCAATAAAAAGGAACTTCTTCATAGCCGGCTCACTTCATCACACCGTCAAGATTTCCTTTGACTTCAGCTCGGTGAGGTCGTCAATCTTCTTGATGTATTTGTCGGTGAGTTTCTGTATCTCCTCCTGCAAGAGCTTCGACTCGTCCTCCGAGATGGTATCTTTCTCCAGCTTCTTGGCCTCGTCGTTGGCATTGCGGCGGATGCCACGAATGCCTACCTTGGCTTCCTCGGAGACGTTCTTGGTACGTTTCACCAGCTCGCGGCGACGTTCCTCGGTGAGTGCCGGGACGGTGATACGCAGAATCTCACCATTGTTGATGGGGTTGAAGCCCAGATTGGCGTTCAGAATGGCTTTGGCAATGTTGTTGAGCGCACTCTTGTCAAAAGGTTGCACCACAATCATACGTGCATCCGTGCAGCCGATGTTGGCGGTCTGCTCAATAGGCACCGTGGTGCCATAGTATTCAACCATAACGCCGTTCAGCATTGCCGGACTGGCTTTTCCTGCCCTGATACCCTGGAACTCATGTTCCAGATGTTTGATGGTGTTATCCATGCTTTCAGTGGCCTCGTCTAATACAAATTGAGAATCTTCTGTCATAACAAATGGAATTTAGGGTGCAAAGGTAAAGAAAAAATAATCCGCCGAGTATAACCCGACGGATTTTTTATGTTCACTGGTTCGCGTACATTTGATACAATACTGTGTTGGACTCTGTTCTCAGGCGCTTCAGAGCTCTGTCGCGAACCTGTCGTGTGTGCTCGCGCGAGATGCCAAGTTTCATGGCAATCTCCTCCAATGTGTACTCGCGCTGCACCCCCATCCCGTAGTACAGGCACAAAATGGTACGTTCCTTCTCGGAGAGTTTACCCAGCGAGCGAGTGATGGCTTTGCTGTTCGACTCCTGCTCCACCACCTCATCCGTCTGCGTCTGGTCGTCCTGCACATAGATGTCGAGGAAGTTGGCATCCTCTTCGTCATCCAAAGGTGCGTCAGTCGACACGTGGCGAGCACCAAGATTGAGCAGTTGTTCCACCTTTTCCTCAGGATAATCGATAGCATCTGCAATCTCCTTGACAGTGGGTCTACGCTGCAGTTGCTGTTCCAACAGGGCGATAGCCTTCTTGACTTTTGCCATCGCACCCACCTGATTCATAGGCAGTCGGATGATACGAGCCTGTTCGGCCACAGCCTGCAGGATGCTTTGGCGAATCCACCACACGGCATACGAAATGAACTTGAAGCCTCGCGTCTCGTCGAAACGCTGGGCGGCCTTGACCAGCCCCACGTTACCCTCGTCGATAAGGTCTTGCAGGCTCAGTCCCTGATTCTGGTATTGCTTGGCCACCGACACCACAAAGCGAAGGTTGGCACGCACCAATTTGTTGAGAGCAGCTTGGTCACCGGCCTTGATGCGCTGTGCCAGTTCCACCTCTTCTTCTGCGGTCAGCAGCTCTTCCCTGGCAATGTCGGCCAGATAGCGATCCAGACCCGATCCTCGGTCTGTAATCTGTTTTGAAATCTTCAGTTGTCTCATTTTTCTTAATCTTTAATTGTTTAATTGTTTCATATTCAAAATCATACTCCACATAGCTTTCCCTTTTTATTTTTTTGCATAATCCCGTTCTTCAAGGGAAGACACACGAGGTATCTTCCCTCGAATCGCAAGGTTAAATATTATCAAAAACCATACCAAGGTTTTTGACTCTCAGAAAAATCTTCTGCAAATCTACATTTAGTAGAAGAACGAGCCCATCATGCCGTTGGGATAGACACCCTCGATGGTGGTGCGGTTGCTGCGTCTGCTCCTCAAGGCATCTTCCAGTTCCGTCTTGTCGTTAACAGGATAACCATTCACCTTGGTGATGACAAAGTCGACCGGCACACCCGAGTTCATGAAACGGCCTTCGCGTATCTCCACAATCTTCAAGCCGTTGCGGATATTGAGGCGGCTCATTTCATTCTGGTTGACGGGCTGCAACAGCAGGCCGAATTCAGCGTTGTAGAAGCTGTCGCCTTTCTTTACCACTTCCACGTTGCCTGCCTCGTTAAGCAGCGTCAGCATGTAGGTATGGTGGTCGCCTTTACGGTTCACCTCCACTTTCAACTGGTCGCCGGGGCGATATTGCCGCACGGTCTCCATCAGCTGGGTCTTGGTGTTGACCTTCTTGTTGTTGATAGCCGTGATGACATCGCCGTCTTTCATGCCGGCAGCTTTGGCGGCACCGCCTTCGGTGGCTTCAACCACATAGACACCCTCCACGTCCTCCAAACCTTTCTGCTCGGCCAGCTCAGCCGTCAGTTCAGCAATCTGCACGCCGAGGTAGCCGCGTTGTGTCTGTCCGTAGAGCAGCAGGTCATCGACCACTTTGCGCACAATATTGGACGGAATGGCGAAGGAATAGCCTTCGTAGGAACCCGTATGGGAGGCAATGGCGGCATTGACGCCAATCAGCTCGCCCTTGGTATTCACCAAAGCGCCACCGCTGTTTCCGGGATTGACGGCAGCATCGGTCTGGATGAACGACTCCACCGAGGTGCCTTCACCCAAGATGCTGAGGTCACGAGCCTTTGCACTCACAATACCCGCCGTCACCGTCGAGGTCAGGTTGAAGGGGTTACCCACAGCCAGCACCCACTCGCCGATACGCACCTGGTCAGAGTCACCGTAGACAAGGAAGTCC
The DNA here is from genome assembly GCA_947303335.1 of uncultured Bacteroidales bacterium. Taxonomy (GTDB): domain Bacteria; phylum Bacteroidota; class Bacteroidia; order Bacteroidales; family F082; genus Limimorpha. The sequence continues at coordinate 5,284 of CAMYYB010000104.1, forward strand.
AAGTCTTCGGCCTCCACCTTGATAAGGGCCAAGTCGGTGGTCGGGTCGGTACCGATGATGGTGGCGGTCTTCTTCACCTTATTATTAAAGGTGACTTCCACCTCGTCGGCACCATCCACCACGTGGTTGTTGGTGACAATGTAGCCGTCGGGGGTCAACACAACACCAGAGCCATAGGCCACCATAGTGTTGCTGCGGGTCTGTCCCGGATAGCCATAGAGTTGTCCAAGCAGAGCGCCGAAGAAGTCGTTGTAGGTGTTGCTCTGTTTCACCACCTTGGTCATAATATGCACGACAGCGTTGACGCTGTTCTCAGCGGCGTCCACAAAGTCGGGGGTATTGGCGGCAGGCATGAAAGCCGTCCGTTGCAATTGGGGTTGCTGCGTCTGCTCGATTTGCGAGACGGGCTGCTCGTTTTGGGTTACGGGTTCTTGTTGGTTCTGTGTCTGGGTCTTGTTGCCACACGATACTGCTGCCATCATGGCGGCCAGCATCAAAATCACGCTCACTTTTCTCATCTTATTTCAATTTATTCGGGTTAGTTTTCGGATTATTTACGTTGATTTTCGCACTTTATTGCATCAAAAAGTGTATTTTTGTCGGCAAAATGCGGAGCGATACAATCAAAATATGTGCCAACCCGTATGGACAGTGACGATTTTTCAGCCATGTTTGCCAAAAACGAAACGATAACCTTGCGTTGCGCTGAGCCTGAGGACGCGCAGCAAATCTACCGCTGGGAGAACGACCGTTCGGTGTGGCGCGTCAGCGGCACCCATGTCCCCTACTCCCTGTTCCAGATTGAGCAGTTCCTGCTCGGCAACAACGACCTGTTCAGCCAAAAACAGCTGCGCCTGATGATTGACCTCAACGCCACCAAGGAATCTATTGGCTGCCTCGACCTCTACGACTACGATGCCCTCAACGAGCGGGCTAAGGTCGGCATCCTCATCGACAAGGCCTATAGACACCAAGGCTATGCCTCAAGTGCCTTGTCGCTTTGTATAGACTATCTCTTCAACGACTTAATGCTCCATCAGGTGTATTGCGTTGTTGACGAAAAGAATACCGAAAGTCAAAAACTATTTGAAGGACAGGGCTTTGTGCTATGTGGCCGCAGAAAAGACTGGATTAAGACGACAGATGGGTTTATTGACGAATGGGAATATCAGTTGCTGAGACAGTCCTGTTAGTAGGTCAGCAGTTGAGTCTTTGAGTTTTCGTCGATATATGCAGATTTGCCGCTAAGATCCACATGGCCTTTAATGTCAATCCCGATGTCATCATGGCCGGCACATCCTCGTCCTCAGGCATTTGATTCTGGAGGCTTGGTTCCACGCCGGTGTTTTGCTCCAGCACACGGTTGATGCTCTGGTGTGTACTATTCTGCGCTTGCACCATCTTCCCTGCAACAACAAGCATTGTGGCCATTATGAAGAGCATCTTTTTTATCATCGTGTTGTTCACCACCGGTTTGAGGATAGGCTTATCAATTTGCAAAAATACATTTTTTCTTTCAAGCGTAACGTTTCAAAGTGGAATCAGGGTGAAATTATGCTTACGGCATCCCAAAAAACAGCCGTAGCCGTGCGTGCTATTGAGATTGCAAAAGCACAGTTCGGATACAATTGATGCAGTATGTATTGCTTCGGATGCGTATGGTTATCATTTCTTCGTCAACCTTCTGACCCTCGCTTGCAGTTTCTCCATTCTCCGTACAAGAGCATCAAATTCTGGCGACTTGCCATAGATGAAAAATCGTCTCATATTGGCGTAGTCGGTCATCCAATCTTCACGTTGCGTTTCTGGTATGAGGAAATTGATGGTTGCTGGGTCGTGCAGGTCGTAGTTCACATACTTCAGAGCGTAGTAGGTTCGGCGATGTGTCTTTCGCTAAAAAGCAGACTGTCCCACTGTCCCACACGAGGACACCCCGGGACAGTGGGACAGCAAAAGACGTTTTTAGTCCCGCTCTCTCTGTGATTTTAACTGTAGCAACTGTAGCAAAAGCCTGTCTTTTCCTGATTTTGGTGGTTCTTCCGCAATTTAGTTGAAGCATAGGTTTC
>CAMYYB010000105.1 GCA_947303335.1 uncultured Bacteroidales bacterium
CTTGTATTTCTTTATTATACAATCACTTCGCCACCTCCACAATCTTCTCCCCCAAGGCCAACTGAATCATGGCAATGGTTTTGCTGTAGCCCCGTTGATTTCCTCATAAAGCGCCACTGGCCCCTCGTGCCAAAGCTTGGTTTCCTCTATTTCCAATCTCTTGTACATTTCCGACCGATAAATTCGACGAATGGCTTCCACAATGCCAACGCCCGTATCTTCGGAAAGCATTTCGGCCAACCAACTCACTTTGGAAGGCAACAAAAGATAGAGATTGTCTTGGGTTATTGTTCTCTGTTTCCTAATGTTGATAAACTCGTCAATGTCCTCCAAAATCCATTGGTAGCTTTGCGTGTGCAGAATCTCGTAGTTTTCGGCCAAATAGTCAAGCACACCATATTGGTTTAGTTCTTCAAATGCTTGACTACCAGTCAAATGTTTGGCATTTTTGTATTGCTCAACGCAAAACGAAACGAAATACGATATTCTTTTTTGCTCGCTGTCCATAAGTTTGTTTTATGCCGCAAAAATAATAAAAATGCACTGTGTAAGTGCAGATTTCTTTAAAAATCGCACTGTGTGAATGCAGGTTTATTCAAAGTACCTTGAATATGCGCACTTTTTCTGGCCGCATAAATGAAATCGCCTGCGAAACTACTCTATCACCAACTGCTCCCAGCGGATTTTGGGTACATATTGGACACCTTCTGCATCGCGGTAGTAGGCCAATTTCTCGCCGGCATTGACAGGCTGGAGCTTGATGCGCTCGTTTCCCTTGCCTATCGCCAAGATGAGTAGCGGCTCGTAGGGCAGGTTGAAGGCTTCAGTAATCTTCGCTTTGTTGAAAGCTCCTATCATGATACCATTGAGACCCATCTCGGTGGCTTTCAGCAACATGCTCTGTGCGGCTATACCCAAGTCGATGTCGACAAACTTGCCTTCGGGAATCGTGCTACAGATGATGATGAAGGCCTCGGGCTCAGTACCGGGGAAAGGCAGATGTAACTCAGGCAGCAGGCCGCCCAGTTTCATGTTCTGCACGATGATGTCCGCTCCAGTCTCTTTCGTGACCAGCTTGAAACGCAGCACCTGTTGGTTCTTTGCGGAAGCGATTTTGGCGTTCACCGCCACGATGCGTTCCAGCATCTCGCGCTTCACCACAAAGTCTTGTTGGTAGCCACGAAAGCTACGGTTCTTTTCCATTAAGGTTTCAATAGGGGTATGCCTTATTACAGTCTTCTTGGCTCCCTTGCCAAAGACCTCCTCGTAGCGTTTTTCCAAATATCCGTCAGCCATAGTATTGCAAGTTTAGAATGAAAAATTGTTATTTTGTTTTCAAAACAGCGGCGAAGATACACACTTTTTGCTTATTTTTGCGGCCTTAATTGCGCAACTATCGAAAAAGCCGCAAGTTGTTTTTATAATAAATTGAAAATGAAGCCACTACGTATATTAGTTTTTATTTTATCCATCATAGTTATCCTGCTGATAGGCTGGTATTTCTTCCCCGCTGAGGGGGTCAAAGCCGGCAATGTTGACCTGCGTTTCCCTTCCTATTCTGAGAGTCAGATAGCGGAAGAAAAGGAAGTCGACGTTGACGCTGTGCTCAACAGAGTGAGCCAGAGTTTCGAGATGACCTGTTCGGCATCCATGTACGACAGCCTCAGCTTCTTCCGCGACTACCTGAAGGAAAACCCGAACCGCATCTACCTGCCCGATAATGATTACACTTACTTTGACTCTTTATTCGAATTGTTGGAAGGCGCAAAAGCCCAAGGCCACACCTATCGTGTAATGCACTACGGCGACTCGCAGATTGAGATGGACCGCATCTCATCGGTACTGCGCCAGAAGCTGCAAGAACTCTTTGGTGGCTCAGGACCCAACATGATTCCCGCCATCCAGACCGTACCCACCATCTCGGTGAAGCAACGCAGCAACAACCTGCAACGCTATACGCTGTACGGCGACTCCACCACCCGCAGAGCCAAACACAATCGTTATGGTGTGATGTCGCAATTCTGCCAAGTGACGGGCGAAGGCACCATCACTTTCTCTCAGACCTCACACTCGCAGGCCTTCGACAATGCCAAAACCATCTCCACCGTCTCGGTGCTTTTAGGACACAACAGCAAGGGATTCAAGGCCATCCTGCATTGCGACAAGCTCTCGCTGAAGCCCAAAGTGCTGGCTGCCAATAACAACGTGCAGCTCATCACTTGGGACCTGCCCCACAATGTGCGTCAGGGCACCATCACCTTCAAGGGCAATGCCGAAATCTATGCTGTGCTGCTTGACGGCGACCCGGGTGTGGCCATCGACAATGTATCCCTTCGCGGTTGCACCGGCACCATCTTCACCCGCATCGACGAGGAAGTCATGCGCCAGTCGTTTGAGCTGCTCGACACCCGCTTGATTGTCCTCCAGTTTGGTGGCAACAGGATGCCCAGCATCACCTCATCGCAAAGCATCTCGACCTATATCGCAGCTTTGGAGAAGCAAATCGACTACATGAAGCGCGTCGCCCCGGAAGCTACGCTGCTCTTCATCGGTCCCGCCGATATGAGTAAACGCTACAACGGTAAGCTGGGCACCTGGAAAGGGCTTCCCGAACTAAACGACTCCCTACGTTCTATGGCCCTCCGCAACAAGGTGGCCTACTGGGACATGTTCAACGTGATGGGCGGCGAAGGCTCGATGGTGCAATGGGTGAAGCACAAACCCGCATTGGCCGGTCCCGACTATATCCACTTCACCTTCACCGGAGCACAAGCCATCGGCAGCGACTTAGCCAAGTCGTTCACCACCTACTACGATTTCTACAAACTGCGCCAGCACGTACCCAGCCAAGAGGTCATCAACTTCGTCAACCGCAGTTCGGAAGACAACGAGAAGCACATCCCCTATTGGATGCGTATGCCCAAATACGAACCTTATAAAAACATCTGACCATGAAACGATGGTGGATGCTGACAGGATGGATTCTTGCCTGCTTGTGCCTTTTCGGGCAAACCGAAATCGCCTTGCGGTCTTTGCCTAATTACAGTTTTACCCACTTTGACAAGAACCACCTCGTCTACCCTTCGGGCGACAGCACGTCGATGGAGCGTTTCTTCATGAAGATGGACTCCGTCTTTCAGATGGGGAAAGGCAACGTCAACATCCTGCACATCGGAGGCTCGCACGTGCAAGCCGGCACCTTCACCCAACAGTTTCGTGACAACCTGATCAGCTGCAACGACACCCTGATGGGCGGTCCCTACTTCATTTTCCCTTTCACTGCGGGAGGTACCAACAACCCCTCTCACTACACTATACACGCTACCGGAGAATGGCACTACTGCCGCAATGCCGTCGAACGCGAGGATGAAAAACGCATGGGATTGTCGGGTGCTGCCCTCACCACTACCGATTCCACCGCCACCATTCAAATCGTCACACACGAAAGGTATCCCTCCGATATGCCACCCGAGTATATATTCAACAAAGTGACCTTGATTGGCTTTTCGGAGACCAACAACGTTGTGCCCGCTCTCAGCTATGAAAGCGACACCTTACACGGCGTGCATAACGACACCTTGTCGACCTACACCTTCACCCTACCCTGCTACACCGACTCCATCTGTATCCTGTTCGACTCCGTGCCCGGTGAATTCACCCTAACAGGAGTGCTGTTGGACAACAACCTGCCCGGTATCACCGTCCACGGCGTAGGCATCAACGGGGCAAGGGTATCTTCTTTCCTCAGATGCGAAGACCTCAAACGCGACCTTGAACTCATCCGTCCCGACTTGATTATCTTCGGCATAGGCATCAACGACGCTTTTGAGAAGGACTTCAACAAAACGACTTTCAAGCAAGACTGCTCCGAACTTATCAGCATTATGCAGGAAGTCAATCCCGACTGTGCCCTGCTCTTCATCACCAACAACGACAGCTACACCCGTCGTCGCGTCAAAAGAAAGACCGTCTACGAGGTGAACCCCAACGGAAAGACCGCAAGGCAGGCCTTCATAGAACTCGGAGCGGAATACAACGCCGCCGTGTGGGACCAGTTCGACATTATGGGCGGACTGAAGTCGATGCGCAGCTGGCAAAAGGCCGGGCTGGCCCAGCGCGACAAAGTACACTTCACCAAAAACGGCTATACCCTGATGGGCGACCTGCTCTACAACGCCTTGATGGAACGTTATCTGGAACATATTGAAGCCAACAAGAGACCCTAAGATGACGAACCTCCCAGAAATAGCATTAGACTTCTTCCGCAACCTGTTCTCATTCGACAGGGAGCACCCCCTGCTGTTCACCCAGTTCTACTTCTGGGCCTTCTTCGCCCTCGTGTTCGCCCTCTTCAGCTTCTTCAAGAACAAGACGCTGATGCGCAACACCTACCTGTTCTTCGTCAGCCTCTTTTTCTATTATAAGACCAGCGGACTCTTCACACTGATACTGGTCTTCATCACCTTATATAATTTCTTTGCGGCCAAGTGGATGCACAAGCAAAAGGAGGAAAAGAGCCGCAACGCTATATTAGCGCTCAGCGTGATAGTTAACCTCTCGCTGCTCTTCTATTTCAAATACGCCTACTTTATCACCGATGTCATCAACAACCTGTTCCACCTACGGTTACGAGTCTTTGACGTCTTCTCGTGGATAGGCAACAAGATAACTGGCACCAATGCCTTCAGCGTCGACACCATCCTGCTGCCTGTGGGTATCTCGTTCTATACCTTCCAGGCCATCAGCTACATCATGGACGTTTACCGCAAGCGCATCGAGCCTGTCCACAACATCTTTGACTTCGGTTTCTATGTCAGCTTCTTCCCTCAGTTGGTGGCGGGTCCCATTGTGAGGGCCAATGAATTCATCCCCCAGCTTCACAAGAAATACTTCCTCGGGCGCAAGCAGTTCGGCATAGCCGTCTTCTGGATCATGAACGGACTGGTGAAGAAAATCGTCCTGAGCGACTATATCGCTGTCAACTTCATCGACCGCGTGTTTGCCAACCCCTTGCTGTACACGGGATTTGAAAACCTCTCGGCCCTGTTCGGCTACTCCCTGCAAGTCTACGCTGACTTTTCAGGCTATACCGACATCGCCATCGGTGTGGCCATGCTGATGGGCTTCTACCTGCCGATGAACTTCAACTCACCCTACAAGGCCAAGAGTCCTGCCGAGTTTTGGAAACGCTGGCACATTTCGCTGTCGCGCTGGTTGCAGGACTACCTCTATATCCCTCTGGGCGGCAACCGCAACGCCACCTTCGGCTCCTACTGCATCATCGTGGTCATTGCCGCCATCGCCGCCTTCCTCTCCCATAGCTGGTGGGTGGCCATCGGCGCAGGGCTCATCGCCGCCATACTGGCCCTCGTAGCCTACTTCAAGCCTGAGAAACGCAGGAAAATCACCACCGAAATCAACCGAATGGACACCATGCTGTTAGGCGGTTTGTGGCACGGGGCCTCGTGGAACTTCATGATTTGGGGCGGGCTGAACGGCATCGGGATGGTGTTCCACCGTTTCTGGAACGACTGGAGCATCTATGGGCGCACCTTGTTTATATTGGCCGTCTCCTTTGCCATGCGGGTGATGTGCGTCTTCTTCCCCCGTCCCGTGTTCAACGTGCTGTATGTGTGGTGCCTCGTCATCCTTACGGGCAATATGCTCCGTATGCTCTACAACCTCTTCGGGGGCAAACGGACCTGGCAGTGGCTGCAAGACGCTTGGGCGGTGCTCAACACCTTCACCTTCATCACCTTCACCCGACTTTTCTTCCGCAGTGGCTCGAACCTCGACCCTGCCGAAGCCAATGAGACGGCCTGGAACACGGCGAAAAACATGATCAACCAGATGGGCAGCCACTGGCGCATGGAACAGATTCCCGACATCGTGTATCACTACCGTAACGTGTTCTTATTAATATTAATAGGTATGGTCATCCACTGGCTGCCTGAGAAGTTCAAGCGCCGCTACCGCCTGTGGTTCGCCCGCATGCCCCTCCCGCTGATGATTGTGGTCTGCGTCGTCATCGTCTTCATCATCTACCAGTTCATCACCGCCGACCTGCAGGCGTTTATCTACTTCCAGTTCTGAGAGCCGAAGGGCTTTGGTAAAACTGTATTCTGCAAAATACATATTTGGTCTTGTTTTGTTCTTTACAAAAAACATTTTTGGGTCCAATTTGTATTTTGGAAAAACACCTACCTCACCATCAATGGCATCGACAGCGCAACTTCAAGGCGCATCCCGCTATGGGCTTTCGGGTTTCTATATTGAGGGGATTTCTAATTATCAAGAATTTGAGAATTTAAGAATTTGTTGATTATATGAATTTTATTGAATTTGAGATAAAAATTGCAGGCAATTTTTAGAAATGCCCTTGAATTTTCTGCCGCTGTAGTTTACCCCCTGACCACTTCGTCAAGGGCTGCTACATCGTCAAGCTGATGCGCAACAACGCCGTAGTGAAATACGGGAAGCTGATGGTGAGATGAGGCTCTGATTGCAACTGCAACACAGGTCTGTACTTGTCACCCTGTCGTTACCTTAAAGTTATGTCGAAGTATCAAAAAGTTTGATTAGTATTTGAGTAAAGTTTCAGTAGTGTTTGAGTAAAGGGGGAGTAAAACCTAAAGACCTCCCTACTGTCTCGCTACACGATAAGCTAAGGGAATTTTAATTATCAAGAATTTAGAGAATTTGAGAATGTGTATTTTTCTGATTAGTTGAATTTTAAAGAATTTGAGATAAAAATTGCAGGCAATTTTTAGAAGTTCCCTTAAGTAGATGAGCATAATTAGTTTACATAATAGACGTGAGACGCGAGACGACGGGTCCCTGAGCCTGTCGAAGGAGGTCCCTGAGCCTGTCGAAGGAGGTCCCTGAGCCTGTCGAAGGAGGTCCCTGAGCCTGTCGAAGGGCGTCCAGTGTCCCGAAGTCCCGTGTCTCGTGTCAAAACAATATGCAGTTTAATTTTGAATAGTTACTTATCACACCAGAAAAGCAACTCTGATACAGTTTGTTAAACCCATCAATGTCCCTGTCCCACGCTGTCCCACACTGTCTTTCGCTAGAAAAAGTTGACTCTCTAAAAGTAAAAAGAGATGTCAGAA
>CAMYYB010000106.1 GCA_947303335.1 uncultured Bacteroidales bacterium
CAGTTGAGCCAGTCGTTGACTTTCAGTACAAGCATATTCTGCCAGTCGACATCGATGCGCTCGGGGTGGTTGAGATAGTTGGAGAAGAGTTCCAGCTTTGTGCTGAAGTCGATGTTCTTGGCAATTGGGTATTGGAACTTGGCAACGGCTCGGGCACCAAACTCATAACGTACCTTGGCGAAGTTGGTGTGCAGAATGGTGTCGTTTTTATCTAAGTTGTTCACGCCGTATGCACCATCTTCAGCCAAACGATCGTCGTTGACGATGGTCGCACGGCCTGTGATGGGTGAAAAGTACAGCGAAAAATACTTACTGGGTGCCCATTCCATACCAATACCCAGGGTGATGTATGCAGGCGCTAAGAATTTGGAAATGTAGTTTGTGGAGTCTTCGTCATATTTGAAACCGTAGGCAAATTGGGAGCGGAAGGCCAGTTCGGCACTGTAATTGAGATGTTCAGTAGCCTTGATGCCTGCCAGAGAAGTGAACTCAATCTTGTCATCTGTCTTTATGGGTTTCTTTTTAAAGTCAAAAACGCTGTAACCCAAGGCAGTATTCAAGGTGTTGTCCCACTTGAAATTGCCTTTCAAATAATGGAGCTCATAGTTGAAAAACACTTGGCCGTTCAGCGAACTCTGTCCACCAGCAGACCAGTTAGTGTAAGAACTTTGTCCGAAATTGAGACCGAAGTTGCCTTTGTGAGTCCAACCCTGAGGCTGCTCGTCTTGGGCAAAACTGATAATGGCCATTGAAAGAGCCAAAACAGATAGTAAAACTTTCTTCATGATGCTATGATTTTAAAATGTGATTCAATTCAAAACTGATAACTATCAACTTCTAACTACAAACTCTAATAACTGTTGCCATCCTGGAAGTTGCGGCTGCCAATGCTGAAAGTGATATCCTGCATATTGAGGCTACGGACGTACTTCCCGTCTTTTTCGGCTGGAAGCCAGTGGGTTTCTTGCATGAGGCGTATGGCCTCGTTATCGCAACCGCCACCTACCGAGTTGACGATAACTATATTCGATATGCTACCGTCAGTCTCCACTACGAAACTCAGACGCACCGTGCCTTGAATTTCACGTTCTTTTGCTTCTGCAGGGAACTTCAGGTTGCGGGCTATATAGGTCCCGATGTTACTGCCGTCGGCAAAATAAGGACGAGCCAGTTGTTCAAGATGGTGGTAATCCTCATAAACTTTATTGGAATCGTCGGCTTCGAGTGTAAGCGGCAGGTTGGGACGCTCGTGGTGCTTCCAGTAGCGTTTATAGCTCTTCGCGTTGAACTCTACCGTGTATTGATGTTCGCAGTCGATTGGGATTCCACCATGCAATGCGGGCTGCCAAAGGATGGTCTTCACCATAGCAATGGCAATTGGGGAAGCTGCCTCGCTGAAAGTGGATATAATCGAATAGTCAGAAGGATTGCCATCTTTGTCGATATGCATACCCACAACTACTTTCCCGCTGTTGCCTTGTTGTAAGTCTGCTTCGGGGTAGACGAGGTTTTGTGTGAAGTAATCCTTGGTCAGGTTCTTGCCTGCTACGGGTTCGGGCTGTCTGTTTTGTGCCTGGGCTAAATGTCCTGTCAGGATAAGGACAAGTGCGATAATGAGTCGTTTAATCATCATGATGTTGTGTATTGATACCGCAAAAATAAGAAAAAGCCTCGCATCAATAGACACGAGGCATAACTTTTTACAAAAAGCGGTGTTATTTCTTCTCCTTTGGCAACACAGTAAACTTGTAGATGCAGAGATGGTGGTATTCCTCTCCAGGGTTCAACACTGGGGAGGGAGATAAACTCTCGTGGTTGATGGCATCTGGGAAGAACTGTGTCTCGAGTGCTAAACCTTCGCGATACCCTAAAGGCTTTCCGCATTTGCCAGTTCCTTTACCGTTAAAGAAGTTGCCGCTGTAGAACTGAATCCCTACCTGATCGCTCCAGACCTGCATTTCACGACCGCTTTTGGGTTCGGTCACAGTGGCATTCCAAGTATAGGCTTTGGGTCCCGTCTTGTCAATAATCCAGTTGTGGTCGTATCCTTTGGCACTTCTGAGCTGTTCGTCATCCTGACCAATGCGCTCGCCAATAGTGTGCTTCTCGTGGAAGTCAAATGGGGTTTCCTTTACGCCTGAAAACTTGCCATTGGGAATCAGATGCTCGTCAACGGTGGTCATGTAACGTGAGTTAATCTGCAACTCATGGTCTAGAATAGTACCGTTGCCTTCACCTTTCAAGTTGAAGAAGGAGTGGTGAGAAAAGTTACACAGTGTAGGTGCATCAGTAGTGGCAGTATACCGCACTTGGAATTGGTTGTCGTGCGTTAGTGTGTAGCTCATTGTCACATCAAGGTTGCCAGGAAAGCCGTCTTCTCCATCGGCAAACACGGTGTGCATCTTGATGACGCTGTCGTTTGCAGAGACTACATCCCACACATGCTTGTCGGCACCGACAAGACCGCCATGCAGCGTGTTTTCACCATCATTTTTGGGGAGTTGGTATTCTATCCCATTCAAAGAAAAAGTGGCATTTGAGATACGGTTGGCGCAACGACCTACCACTGCACCAAGATAACGCTCACCGCTGTTATTGAGGTATTTGTCAATATGGTCATATCCAAGAACGATGTCTTCAAAGCTACCACGTTGGTCGGGCATCCACAAAGCGACCACGCGGCCTCCGTAGTTGGTGACTTGCATGGTGAGGAAGCCGTTGTGAAGGGTATAAAGCGACACAGACTTGCCGTCGACTTCTTTATTGAAATTGGCAGCTTCAATTAACTTGACTTCTTTCTTCTTGGGTCCGCAACTGACTAACAATAAAGCCATTGCAAATATCGATAATGCTTTTTTCATCTTTTTCGATTTCGAATCTTCAAAATTTAGGGCTGCAAAATTACAAAATCATATTCAACCTTGCAAACCATTTTTTACTTCGTTCTTGAAACACCTTGATAGTCAATCTCCTTGTGTTTTTTCAAATACTCGATAATCATTTCCTCAGATGTTTTGAACATACTGCGCCCTTCATCCTTGGCTTTCACATCGACAGTCGAAGCCATGTAGCTGTTCATGGCCACCTTATAAAGTTTCTTGGTGGAAAATGGAGTATTTTTGGTTTCAATCCATACATTGTTACCGTCGTCGCTTACCTTATATGTCATCCCCGACACATAAGAGGGGTATCCGCCGTTTTTACGGTAGCTATTGAGGATGAAATGCTTCACTTGTGAGCCTGTCATCTCATACACTACCACATCGTTGTCGAACGGGTCGATGCAATAGATGTCCTTCACGGTGATGGGACCCTTGTTAAGATGGGTGACGCGTACTCCGCCTGTATTCTGGAAAGCAAAGTCGGCACCACTGATTTCACGCAAGGCATCCGTCATCATGCAGCCGATTTCCTCTTGGTTGTTGAAACGGGTCTTAGCTACTGCAATGGCTGTATTCAAGACAGGATCATCATTGAATTCATCCAATAAAGCATTGATTTCCATGTTCCGATGCTGGAACTCTTCGACACTCAATACTGTGGCTTGTTTGTCTGCCAGTTTACCATCCTTGAATTTTAAGGTCACCAAAGTGGCATGTTTAAGATGCGAGCCTGATTGAGTGATTAGTACGCCATTTTGCTCAGCAGGCGGATCTATCAATGTATGGCTGTGTCCCCCAATGATGATGTCTATCCAAGGATAGGCTTGGGCCAGTTCCATATCGTCTTCCACGCCACAATGCGACAGCAAGATGAAGGCATCAGACTCATTTTTGAGGTATTGGTAGTCGGGCAATACCTCCATTGCCGGTTTGAAGCTCACTTTATTTAAATTATTCGGATGCGCCCCTGGAATGCCGTCGTGACGGAGTTCTATCATCCCTACTACCGCCAGTCTGACACCATGTTGTTCCAGCATCTTATATGGCTTGATATCAAGACGGACTGAGTCAGGAATGAAGACATTGGCGCACAGGAAGGGGAATTTGGCTCGTTCAATATTGTTCTGTAAGTTGACTATGTTGGCGTCCCATTCGTGATTGCCTACAGCCGTGAGGTTGAAACCAACCTTGTTCATTAAAGTAATCACAGGATAGTTGACAGGGGAGAACTGGTCGTTGACAGGGTTTCCCGTACGGTTGTCGCCTGCAGAAAAGACAAGGAGGTCAGGATAGACCGTCCGCAGGCTATCAACCAAAGCGGCAAATTTAGGGAATAAATCGATATTGGCATGCATATCGTTGACCGAGAGGATGGTGATTTCAGTATCGCCAGCAGAAGCGACTGGAGTTTCAGCTGTTTTGGTAGACTCATGATGGTCTGGACTCAAATAAATGAAAGCCACAACGGCTAACAATGCTAATATCCACAGTAATCTTTTCTTATTCATAAAGATGTGTATTTAGACTATTCTTTCAACATTTTCTGCAACTCCAGCATTTCGTCCCTGTACTTGGCTGCAACGAGGAAATCCATCTCCTTGACGGCTTTTTCCATATTTTTCTTGGCTTGGGCGATGGCTTTCTGAAGCTGGACTGGAGAATGGTATTGTATAGTGTCTTCGGCTGCGATAGAAGTGTTTTCATATTGCCCGTTATAGGCAATGGGTGTATGCTGGTCGCCTTTCAATGTGCCGAGCGAGTTGTCTATTGCTTTGACAATGGTCTTGGGGATAATGCCATGAGCTTCATTATAAGCCATCTGCTTCGAACGACGTCGGGCAGTCTCGTCGATGGTCTTGCGCATCGAGTCGGTAATGGTGTCGGCGTACATGATGACTTTACTCTCTGCATTTCGGGCCGCACGTCCTGCCGTCTGCGTCAGCGAGCGTTCTGAACGCAGGAAGCCTTCCTTGTCGGCATCAAGTATGGCTACAAGGCTTACTTCTGGCAAATCCAGACCTTCACGTAGCAGGTTTACCCCCACCAACACATCAAAATCACCCATACGCAAGCCTTGCAGGATTTCAACACGTTCCATAGTCTCCACATCAGAGTGGATATAGCGTGTCTTGATTTTCAGTCCGTTGAGGTAGGTGTTCAGCTCTTCAGCCATACGCTTGGTAAGAGTGGTTACCAAAACACGCTGGTTTTTATCCACCACTTTGTGGATTTCATCGATGAGGTCGTCCACTTGGTTCAGACTGGGCCGTACTTCGATTAGCGGGTCGAGCAAACCTGTGGGACGAATCACTTGTTCCACATATACTCCGTCGCTTTGTTGTAATTCGAAGTCGGCAGGTGTGGCGCTGACGTAGATGGTCTGTCCCGTGAGAGCCTCAAACTCATCGAACTGCAAGGGCCTGTTGTCCAATGCCGACGGCAGGCGGAAGCCGTATTCCACCAAAGTCTGCTTGCGGGAACGGTCGCCACCGTGCATACCTCTGATTTGCGGTATGGTGACGTGGCTCTCATCGATGATGGTGATGAAGTCGTCGGGGAAATAATCCAAAAGACAGAATGGCCTCGTTCCCGGGCTGCGTCCGTCGAAATAGCGGGAGTAATTCTCGATACCTGAGCAATAGCCGAGTTCCTTCATCATTTCGATATCGAAGTTCACACGGTCTTCCAAACGTTTGGCTTCTATGGCTTTTCCAATCTCACGGAAATAGGCCGCCTGCTTGAACATATCGTCCTGAATTTCCACCAATGCCGAGTTTAGTTTGCTTTGTGAGGTGACGAATATATTAGCAGGAAAAAGAGTCAGTTCTGAAAGCTCCTCAATCTTTCTGCCTGTCACGGGGTTGAAACTTTCCAAACTATCAATTTCATCATCCCAAAAGACAATGCGATAAGCGATGTCGGCGTATGCCGGAAACACATCCATGGTTTCACCCTTGATTCGAAACTTGCCTTGCGTGAAGTCAATCTCGTTCCTTACGTATAATGCGCTCACCAAAGCTTTGGCCACGTCGTCACGATTCATCTTGGCTCCACGTTCTAAATAAATCACGTTTTTTCCGAAGTCATCGGGGTTGCCGATACCATACAGGCATGAGACGGAAGATACAACGATGATATCGCGTCGCCCAGAGAGTAGGGAAGAGGTGGTGGCCAACCTCATCTTGTCGATGTCGACATTGATGGCCAAGTCCTTTTCTATATAAGTGTTGGTTGCAGGAATAAAGGCCTCTGGCTGATAATAGTCGTAATAGGAAACAAAATATTCCACTGCGTTTTCTGGGAAGAACTGCTTGAACTCGCCATATAGCTGTGCTGCAAGGGTCTTGTTATGGCTGAGCACCAAAGCTGGTCGGTTAAGCTGTGCCAGCACGTTGGCAATGGTAAAGGTCTTTCCGGAACCCGTAACCCCAAGCAGGGTTTGGGCTCGGTCACCTCTCTGTAACCCTTCCACCAGTTGCTTGATGGCTTCGGGTTGGTCGCCAGTGGGCTTGAAATCTGATGTCAGTTTGAAGTTCATAGCGTCACTTCCTCATTCGGTCGGCAAAGATAGTAAAAAATCCCCACCTGAATAGGTAGGGATTTTCGTTTTGTTATCACAATAACACGAGCTTACTTCACCTTCTCGACGATAGCCTTGAAAGCCTCGGGGTTGTTGAGGGCGAGGTCGGCGAGAACCTTGCGGTTCATCTCGATGCCGGCCACGTTCAGCTTGTTGATGAATTGGCTGTAGTTCATGCCATACTCGCGCACGGCGGCGTTGATACGGACAATCCACAGGCTGCGGAACTCGCGCTTCTTGTTTCTTCTGTCGCGATAAGCGTAGGTTTGACCCTTTTCGTAAGAGTTCTTCGCCACAGTCCAGACATTCTTTCTCGTGCTGAACTGACCTTTGGTCTTCTTCAGGATTTTCTTTCTTCTGGCTCTTGAAGCCACTGCATTGACTGATCTTGTCATTTCTTTGATTTTTTCGTCCAGCGCCTCGCTCCTTTCGAGAACTTTTCTGCTGAGACAAATTACACATTTGGTTAATTACATGAGAAGCATTTGTTTCACGACTTTCTCGTCTGCTCTCTCAACGATTGCAGTGTGGTCGAGGTTGCGTTTTCTCTTCTGGCTCTTCTTGGTCAGGATGTGGCCATGATAAGCATGCTTTCTCTTCAGATGGCCGCCGCCGGTTACTTGGAAACGCTTCTTGGCAGCGG
>CAMYYB010000107.1 GCA_947303335.1 uncultured Bacteroidales bacterium
TGCCGAACTCGTTGAGCGTAGGCTCGATTTCGCGTTGCTGGATCATCGCGTTGCATTGCAGTTGGTTCACCATCGGCTTCATATCCACATAGTGGGCGAAGTCGAAGAAACGGGCTTGTTGGAAGTTGCTCACGCCGATGGCTCGCACTTTGCCGTCGCGGTAGGCATCCTCCATTGCACGCCACGTGCCGAACACGTCTCCATAGGCCTGGTGGATGAGCAGCAGGTCGATGTAGTCGGTCTTCAGCTTGCGCAGGCTTTCGTCGATGCTGCGGGTTGCCTTCTCCTCGCCGTTGTTCGCAATCCACACCTTGGTGACGAGGAAAATGTCCTCGCGGTTCAGTCCACTTTTGCGCCAAGCGTTACCCACGCCCTCTTCGTTGGCATAAGCTTGTGCCGTGTCTATCAGCCGATAGCCAACGCTCAGTGCATCGCTGACACAGCGCTCGCACTCAGCGGGCGACACTTGAAAAACACCGTACCCCAGCAGGGGCATCTCGACGCCATTGGATAATTTGATGTATTCCATAATTAAATTGATAATTGATTATTTTTTTCGGGAATTTCTTTAATAAACTTGGCAGGATTGCCGCCCACGATGGTATTCGATGCCACATCCTTGGTTACAACAGCGCCAGCGGCCACGACAGCATTCTTTCCGACGGTCACGCCGGGCAAGATGGTGGCGCCTGCACCAATCCAAGCGTTTTCGCAGATGTGGACGGGCTTGCAAAGGAGAATCTGACGGTCGTAGAGGTCGTGGTTATTGGAGATGAGTTGTGCGTTGGCGGCAATCATTGCGCCGTCGTCGATGGTTATACCGCCACGGGCCATCATCAGGCAGTTGTTCATGATCATCACGTTCTTCCCGATGTGTACACGGTCGAAGCAGACGCCAGTAAGGCCAGGCATCACCCAGCCGCCTTCACCGAGGTTGTCGCCGAAGAGCTCGCGCACGAGGGCGTTATACTCATCGGTGTAAGGCATCGTGTGGTTCAGTTTGAAAAGGACTTGCGCTTGGCGCACGCCTTCCGCGTGTTCTTCGGCTGTGGTCAGCCTTGGGTCAACTCTTTGTTCTTGCATCGTCTTAGGTTTTGAATTACGGTGCAAAAGTACAGCGACTTACTGGGTTATAAGTTTCACAAAAAGCATCATTATTTTCACAAAATCCATCTTTTTTGTGCTAGTGAAAGAAATAAAGTGTATTTTTGCGCCATGAAGATTGATTTTCAGTACGCTACGGATTTCCTCGGGATGAATGACCCTAGATTGAGCCACACTTGTATGCATCTAATTTGCACTGCTGGTGAAGGTAGTTTTGTGTTCAACGAAAAATGTTACCACATTGCGAAAAACGATTTGGTGGTGATGACAAATCCGAGTCGCGCGAAGAATCTCGCTGCAAATCCAGAAATGAAGGTGGAGTGGTTTGCCGCCGACTATAAGTTTTTGCAAAACCTGTTGCCATCGAACAACTACAGCATTGGAGGAAGCATTTCGCTCAACCAAGACCCTATCATCAAACTCACCGACGAGCAGGCTGCTATCTTGCTTGCCGACTTCCACCGTCTCCGCGACCGCATGGGCGACCGCCATCTGCTGTTTTACCGTGAATTGATGGGGAGTCTCTGCCTAACGATGATGTATGACATATTCGAGCCTCACGCCCAACGGGAGGTCACCGACAGCCACAGCGACCGTACAGCCTATATTGTCAAGCAATTGATGCAACTCCTCGACACCGGTATCAGTCGCACCGAGCGCGAGGTGAGCTATTATGCCGAGCGGTTGAACGTCTCGCCGAAGTACCTCTCCGCCACGGTCAAACGCATGACGGGCCACAGCGTCAGCAGTTACATCAACCGTGCCACAGTACCCATCCTGAAAGGCTTTTTGGATGACGAACGTCTCTCGCTCACCCAAATCGCCGACCGCATGAACTTCGCCTCGTTAAGTTATTTCAGTCGTTATTGCACCAAGCACCTTGGCCAGTCGCCTACCGAATATCGGCGGAGTTTGCAGCCTAAGAGTATAATGCTCCCTAAAAATTAGACCAAAGGTTAAAGTGGTTATCTTTGCAGAAACGAAAGGGAAAAAAAGATGACCAACACGAAGACAAGGAGCCGCCGAAAGTTCACGGCGGAGTTCAAGGCTCGGTTTGCCAGGATGTGGATCTGAGCCTTGCGCTTTTATAGGACCTCCTGACATCGCTTCTTCATTTTCTTCTTCATCATCTTTTCTCCATAGTCTTCATCAAGATAATAAGATGCCGAGAAGTTCGACATCCCCATATCGACACGCCTGCTACGCATCGTGGTGAAAAACCCCGGCGTGCTGCCCGAAGGCCACCCCGGAGCAGGATACGATTCCTGGATTTTCATGGACGAGATTGTGGTGGAGTGATAGACGGTTTTGGGAGGATTCAATACATTTAAGTGTTTTTGCGCCCAAAATCAGAGCGAATGAAATACTACCTGAAGTGGTTGAAGCATCAACTTGCCATCTATAACTAAAGACTCAAAAAACGGAAATTTGAAATCGGAATGACGAAAATCGGCGACAAATGCCCCTTTTTATCGCCGATGACGGGATTTCAGATGCAAAATCGGTTTCGAAATCCGTTTTTATTTCGTCTCATAAACTATGGCCCAAAAACATTTCGGTTTAATGATAATGACGATTCATGCATTCCTCCCAACCAAGGGAAAAAGAGTAGAATTCTACATGATGAATTACAATCTAGGGAGCGGTCCTCTTTGGGGTACAGAATTTGGGTCTAATTTATACAACAATGATTCTGGAAACAATAATGGCATTGCACGGTCTTTTATCTTGAAGTTCCAAGCATCACCATGACCACTTGGTCTACACAACAACAATTCAAGGGTTATGAACTGTTGCATTATCAGATTGTCAAATTCTGCGATATTGGGATTTCTTGTGTGTTCAATATAAGAGTATTTGAAAAACTCTTTCCCGTCAAAAAATTGATTATCAACAGATACCCAAAATGTTTCTTTATGTTTAGAGGTTATTCTTTCATGTAGAGTCTTTAGCTGCCATTCTACAATATGGTTCAATAAAGTGGTTATCTTTTGCTGCGTTTCTTCTGAAAAACCATTTGCTGCAATGACCATTTAGTTCTTCCATCATTACAACCTATTGAGGTTAATACTCATGTCCGTATCGTATCTCGAAAAAATTCGGATTGCCATTTTCTCCAAACGGAATCTTTGTGCGGGTCACAAAGGTGCCAGAGTGGTCACACCAAACATGAGGTTCAATGAATGCAATATACCCCCATTCGTCATCAGGGTCTTCGCGGAACTCATACATATGGTATCCCTTGGGGCATTCACAATGGTCAAAACGCTGATCAAGGTACCATCCACGAATACAATGCTTACGCCCATCGACAGTTTGAATACCTATGTAATACTTGTTGAAATCTTTAAAAAATGCTTTCATTATTTCTCCTCCTTTATCAAACTCCACCCCCACTTCTCCATCAAGCGGAAAATGTTTGGTATATTATAAGCACCCCATTGATTACATACAGCAAAACGGACACCATCTGCGGTTCTCAGCAGCTCGTCTTCTTTCATCATATAACGTGTCGCCAAGTCTTTGCTGTCATGTTCCATTTCATTGAGTTCGTCCAAACTCCTGACCACGCCGTATGAACCTTGCATTTCGTCAGGGAATACCTGTTCCAGTTGTCTATATGTCATCTTGGGATGCAGCTCCAGATACCGAATGATTATCTCGCGCACAATTCGGTTCTTGCCAAAATAGTTAGTACCGCCGTCGATAGAGTATTTAGTGTTGTCCCTGCTGTTACTTCCATTCTTGCTGCGAGCCCTTTTCACCAAAACATAGTACGACTGCTGCCCGATTTCATTTTCTTTGCTAATCTCTTCTTTCGTTTCTTCTTCCTGGCAGATAAACTGTGCGGAGAATTTATATTGATTCAGGAATCTTGTGATAAGTCCCCTGTCATATTGCTTCATGCCGACAAGATAATGCTCAACTATTTCTTTCAGTATAGCATCACCTTCATTCTCGGCAAGTCTGCCTGCAATGTCACGAAGGCCCATTGATGTATGAATCTCGTTCATGCGCTCTTTGCAGAATGTTTCAAGACGCTCTGCACTAAATGAACCACGCGCAAAGAAATCAACAAATCGCCAACCTTCATCTGCCTCAGAATCCAATTTCACCCCCCACACTTCGGTAGGCTGGTGAATGGAATCATCATAAAACAGGGCGATTCTGTCTCCGATATACAGTCCATATGGCACTTGCCGTTGTCGCATGTACGACACCAACTGTAATATATTGTCATCAGTAAGCTTATTGCTGGGTCGTTTTACTTCAATGACAAAGACTGATCTTTCGTTTATTTTGAGTGTAATATCAGGTTCCAATTGCTTGCGATTCCCTATCTTGAGACGTTCCTTCGGACAAATCTCACCGTTGGCCTTGCTCCAGTTAAGTTGTCTCAGACCCTGCTCAATCATGTCCTGATACGGGTCTTCAAGAATGTCGTCCTTGGCTGCCGCAATGAGGTCAAAACAGAATTCGCGCCATTTATTCTGGTTTCTTTCGTGACTTGTCATATTTTATGAGGTTTTGATGGTTACAAAAGACTTATGACGCAATGTGTAACGTACACGATGAGTCAACTCACAATTCTCGTTGATATCGCTTGCCAGTACGAAGTCGAAATAATTGCGGTCAGTATACGCTTGCATAAAACCTTCGCTGATACCGCCGGCACCAGCAAACAGATCCACAAATGTCACAGGCTGCCTGCCCTCTAAAAACTCTTTTTTCTCTGCCATTATATGTCAAGTTCCCTTTTGCTATGTGATAAAATTACTGCTAATCGTAACAAATCATCAACCTGTATTTCAAGAAACTTTGCCATCTGCCCGCCTTGATTCTGTTCAAATTCGTTGCCATCAGGTTGTTCGTTTTGTAATACAGATGCAAAAATACAAATAATTCCCAACTGCACGTACCTCTCATGATTTTTATGAGAAAATCCATGCTTTTTTGTAGCGTATTTACATAAGTTCGATATAAGCAATCAAAAGAGAGTCAGTTGATTATCGTTGAAGTATTCGAGTTAGATAGCTAGTTTCTTGGGGAAAAAGCAAAAGATAGCCAACGCAGAGACGGCATTGACGATGAAATTGTTGAAGGAGCGATGCCTTGAATGGTCCAGTTGTGCCATGTTCTTTAGTTCGTCGTTGACGGACTCTATTACAGCCTTTATGCAAAGCAACACTTATAATAATAGGTAATTAATTAATCAGAAAAGAGTGTACATATCGACAAAACTTAGTAATTTTGCACCCCTATATAACTGAAGTATAAATTAAACCCATAGATATGTATTATAATACGTCTACCCTATCCGACCCCGAAAATGGAATTGAGGAAATCATCGAAGCGGCTTCCAAATTCGATGCCGACCGATTCCTTTATGCGATTAAATATAAGGATTGGGACGATAAGAAACTGAAAATCAAGGCTGAAGAAGTCACCTTCTATAGAGGGAAACTTGAAGCCGAGTTTGACAGACTTGCTGAGTTTGCCAAGGTGTTCAACACAGAGTTTGCCACCATGGACAACAAGCGCTATAGTAGTGCCCTAATCCTGCTGCGCAAACTCAAAAGCGGCATTAGTGAGACCAAGAAACTCTTCATGGAGTTCTGTCCGAGGGCACGCAGGGAGAGCATCTACCATGCCATTGGCAACAATCCCGTATCCGCCTTTGTTTATTCAAACATTAGCGCTAAGGATTATCAACTTGACCTGTTTAAGTTTGAGGGGTACCCTGATTGTGTCAACGAGCTATACAACGAGATGGAGAAGTTCTTTATAGTTCTGATTCGCAGCATCCGGCTCTGCAAGCAGGTGCTGAACGATGAAAAGAAAATCAGGAGCGACAACAAATACTGCAAACTACTCTTCGACAAATTCAAAGAGAACGTGTTGGGTGAATATGCCAATGTCTTCATATTATTCAAACGCGATTCTGAATACCTGACGGAAGAATACAATCCGGCCATCGCCAGCCGCAACCATTATGAAAACGACGAGGCCTGGGCTCCCGTAGGATATCATAATTACACTAAGAAAGAGGTCGAGCATCTCATCATCAAGCAGATACTTGACGAAAAGGCAGGCAGCGATCTCACCGGAATGGAGAGGCTCCTGTTCGGAACTGATGAACAGAAAGTGCATAAGTTGCGTCACATTATCAAACATTTTGACGAATTGATTCCTGATAGCTATCATCGCCAGAACCTTCCGGGAAAGTACATACAAATGTTCTTCCAATATGTCGGCATTCCGAAAGGGCACGAGAAGGACGCTGTCAAGTACTTCAACGAAACCTATCTTTCGTCTGCCAGTCACAAGTTCCTCACCATATCCTACCAGTCGGTGAATGCATACAAAAACGAGGTTAAAGAGGACTTGGACGGGTCGTACGAGGAGTTTGCAAACGATATCAGGAACCGCTTTGGAGCCACAAAAACGGTCAAGATGGTGGCCAATCTCTGATTTTTCGGAACTTTTCAATAATTTTTTCAGGTAAATCCATGAGATAACGTATCGGTCCGCTCGGATTGATACGTTTTCATTATCCGGGAAAACCCGTCGGACAATCAGCTTTTTTCGGTTTGTCTGATTTTCCCATGCCCATCCTGATGGCAATCCTTATCGTTTCACCAACGGAAATCAGTTTTCGGTCATCCAACCATCAGAAAAGCCGAAAAGCAATCAGCCAAACTCGTTTCCGTAATCAGGAAAACGCCTCTCCAATCAGTTTTCCCTACCTTGCGAAATCAATACTAAGTTATTAAATATCAGTAATTTTGCACCACCAAACAACGAGGAAAATGGCCAAGCGTTGGTCCGTAGGCCTGTCTCACTTCCTCAGTTGCGCGGAGGGCCCCTCGTGTGAGACGGAGGGCATACCCGGAAAGGACATGCATCATGTCTAAAAAGCATTTCATCCCAACCCCTCCTGCAAAAGAATATAATAAGGAGC
>CAMYYB010000108.1 GCA_947303335.1 uncultured Bacteroidales bacterium
TGTGCGGTGTTGTAATAATACTGCATCGCATATTGGATGGTGGGTTTGCCGACGTAATTGGTCCAATAGCTATCCCAACCCGCAATAAGGGTCACGTTATCCAAATAGCTTGGATCAGGCATGGTGTATTGTTCGTATTGCAATATCTTGTTGACGATGGCTGTGACCTCATTGGCGTTCTCTGCCGACATACGGCTGTAGAACATATCGGGGAAATAGTCGTTGTCAACTGAGCCGTAATATAAATCGGTCACTTTTTGAGTGACGTTACCCGTGGTTCTCCCAGGGATCTGTCCCGTGTCACCCACAAGGAC
Source organism: uncultured Bacteroidales bacterium (assembly GCA_947303335.1). Classification (GTDB taxonomy): domain Bacteria; phylum Bacteroidota; class Bacteroidia; order Bacteroidales; family F082; genus Limimorpha. The sequence continues at coordinate 315 of CAMYYB010000108.1, forward strand.
GAGGAAGGTCGGCGTAGCCCCTTGGTTGACGCCCGTGTTGTAGAGGTTCTGCACGTAGCTTTGGATAGCGGTGTAGTTGCCTCCAGCCTGCGCGGTGGTCACCACGTTAACATAAAAGCCCTTCTGGGTTTTCCAGTTAATCCAAGGTTCAAGTGCTGTGAGATAGTTTTCGGGGGCAACCACAATCATGTGGACGGGATAGGCCATCAGGTCGGGATGGTCGGTATAGACATCAAGAATTTGGCGATAGTTAAACATCTGCTTATAGACGATGTCGAAATAGGGGCTGTAAGTGCTCAGCAGCATACGCTCGGTTTCAGCATAATCAGCTCCATCGAAACTGACTTCCACCTCGATATTGTTGAACACACGCAAGGTGTTGGAGGCGGGGTTGTAGCTCACGGGGTTGATGAGCAATGAGCCAACACGTATACCACGCATCGTGCCTTGCATCTCGATAGTGGCTTCAGGCATCGAAGCGAGACTGCGGGTCTGATAGGCGGCTGCATTATACACAAACTCCACCTCGTCAAGGTTCTGGTCCTTGCGTACAGAAGGCTGGTGAGGGATGAGGGTGTTGATGCCATAGTCCGACAGGTTGTAGTCCGTCGTTGTGAAATTCGTCACGCTGACGCGAGGCGTAGCCCCGAAAGGCACAGCCAACAGCTGATGCGAGGCAGGCAATTCAGGCGTACCGATTTCGCCAGAGGCATAGGTGCCTTCGATGGCGATTTCAGAGAAGGTACCTCTCTCTGTGGACACCTCGATGCTCTCAATAGAGCCATAACTAAAAGTGGCGCGAAGCGAGTTAAAGTCGCTGTGCGTGATTTCTGCGCTCGAAGTGCTGCGCAGGTCGATACGGCCACTCTGGGCTTGGGCGAACATCACGCCGAAAGCCATCAAAATGAGTAAGGATAACTTTTTCATCTTACAATTGATCTTAATAATGTCGGCACAAAAGTAGTTAAAATTGTGGAAATCTGGCCTCTTGGCGATAGAATTGGAAAAAAATTCCACAAAAAACATCCGTTGTTTGTGAGACAATTCTTACTTTTGCGGCAAAATATGAAAATTCACACTAATCGAAAAACTCAATCATTATGGAAGCAGGTAATGGAAAATACGTATTTGGTGTAGTGAAAGTGGGTGAACGGGGACAAATCGTCATCCCTAAGGAAGCCCGTGAACAATACGGTATCAAGGCGGGCGACAGCCTGATGGTATTAGGCGACCAGCGAGGCATAGCGATGCTCAAGACAGAAGTCTTTCAAAGTATTATCGAGCAAGCGATGGGAGGCACTACCAAATGAGAAAACATTGGATTGACAACCTGCGCTGGGTGACAGTACTCTTAGTGTTGTTCTATCACGTCATCTATTTCTACAATAACAAAGGCGTCTTCGGAGGCATAGGTGGTTTTGGCAATTATCCGGAGTGTAAGCAATATCAGGATATTGTGATGTATATCCTCTACCCTTGGTTCATGCCGCTATTGTTCATCTTGGCAGGCGTCGGTTCGCGTTATGCGCTACAGAAGCAATCCTCCAAAGCGTGGTTCAAGGCCCGTACCCGCAAACTATTGGTGCCTGGTACGATAGGTCTCTTTGTATTCCATTGGATGGTAGGTTATTTCAATACCGCTGTAGCCGCAAGGACAGGCGTGTTCGACGGTATGCCCGTTTTAGCCAAATATGCCATGATGGCCGTCAGCGGCACAGGACCGCTGTGGTTCATCCAAGTCCTGTGGCTGTTGTGTATCGTGCTACTTTTAGTGCGGGCGATAGACAAGAAAGACCAACTTTGGAACCTTTGCGGAAAGGCCAACCTGGTCTGGATTATCCTGTTGGGTGTGCTGTTTTGGGCTGGTGAGCAGACACTGGTCAAGCATCCCCGTCCGGAATCACTTGACGGCCTCTATAATTTATACAAGCCCCTCTTCTATCTGATTCCCTTCCTGTTAGGCTACTTCGTGTTCTCGCACGATGAGGTGCAAGAGCAGGTAGGAAAAGCCTGGATACCGCTGATGGCTTGTGCCGTAGTGTCAGGCATGGTGCTGATTGTCACCACCTTCGGGCAGGACAACACTTCGCCGCAGTATCTCGGCAGTCCGCTCAACTGCCTCTATGGCTGGCTGATGTGCCTCGCGATGATGGCTTGGTTCAAAGCCCGCTTCGACCGCACAGGAGCCTTTGCCAACTATATGACCCGCAACAGCTTCGGTCTTTATATCCTTCATTATTTGGTTGTCGCCTCCTTGGGCTATATGATGAAGGTTCACACTACCCTATCCCCGTGGTTGCAGTATGTCATCCTTTTCGTGGCCGTAATGACGATACCGTTTGCCTTGAATGAAATCATCAAAAGAATACCCTTCATCCGCTGGTGCGTGTTGGGAATCAAAAAGAAGTGAAGGTAGGCGCAAAGTAAGAGTTAGGTAAGACTTACAAAAGTTATTTATATATAAGCAACTTTGTGCTATATTGTTGATAAGCATCCACATACTCTCTGTTTTTCTCTGATTTCAGAGAGAATCAGAGACATTTCAGGGAGAATCAGAGAGCAGGCAGAAAGGAATCAGGGAGCAGCGTGTCAACCAAATAGTTCTTCAACCCGCTATGGCTTTTGTCAAAATCTTTTTCCTATCTTTGAAGCCTCAAACAAATTACACCACCATGAAAAAATTCTCACACGCATGGATTGCCTTCATGGCTATCAAACGATTGGAAGTCATAGCCACCACCGACGACCCAAACGTCATCCAAGGTGTCAGCGAGGATATACGCAAAGAAGCCAAAGCCTTGGTAAAATGGTTCAAGGACTATCGCGACTTCGTCATCCAAGGTGCCTGGTATCCCGACGATGTGTTCAAGGACATGAGTACCAGCCACATCGTGAAATATATGCCTGCTGACGACGGTCCCTACACCACTTTCGGCAAACTGCCCACTACACATACCATCTATGAGTTGCTGAAGAAGCCCTCGCCCATGCACGACAGGCCTTACAAACACGAAGGAGGCAACTGTGCTGACCGTTGTGAGTCGATTTCACACAGCATCGTCGACAACTTCAAGATGCTCCATAAGGAGGACAAGGGCTGTCCCATCGCCACCACAGCCAACCATATCGCCATGCGGTTCTTCATCCTCAGCCATTATATCGCCGACTGCCACATGCCGCTGCATTGTGACGCACGCCCCTTCTCAGACGGGAAAAACATCCACGGGGCCATCGAAAAGAAATGGGAGGACCAAGTCAGTAAGTCCTACAAGATTGACAAGGACAACAACCGCTTCTTCTACGACCCCGACGGCTATCCGCTGCAACTCAGCCCCACTGACTTTGTCAAAGCCGTGGAGGATGATGTGGCAACAAGGAAATATATCCACGGCTGGGGTGGCAACAATGAGAACACCTGGGATTTCATGAGTGCCATTTCGCAATACTCCTATCTCTTCTCCTACTTCCTCATCCCTGAGACTTTCCAGAACACCCAGCCTATGAAAGACTTCATGGAACAGACCGAATGGGGACGCGATTTCGACCGATACAGCACGATGATTTTTGGTGATGCCATCGACTCTATTGCCCGCATCTGGCTCCGTGTGTGGATTAAATACAGAAAATGGGCCAAATAAAGACGCACATTGCAGGTATGGAAACGAACACTTTATATAATGAAATTCTCGCCAAGCAAGACCCTTCGCAGGTAGAAGGCCTCTCACGCTTCTTCAAGACCGGCAAGGGACAATATGGCGAAGGAGACAAATTCTTGGGTATCAAGGTACCCGTCATCAGGGAAGTGGTGAAAGACTGCTGGAAAGAGACCTCCTTTGAGGACTTGAAAACCTGCATCACCTCAGAATACCACGAAATGCGGCTGGCCGCTCTGCTTACCTTGGTGCAGATCTTCAAACATGCCAAGAGAGATAAGGAGATGCCACAACAATGCATCGATTTCTACCTCAGCCACACCCCATACATTAATAACTGGGACTTGGTCGACCTCTCCTGCTACGAACTGCTCGGCACCTGGCTATTGGACAAAGACCGCACTCTGCTCTACGACCTCGCCCGCGACGGTAAGACGATTTGGGAACAGCGCATCGGGATGGTGAGCACGATGCAGTTCATCCGTCACGGACAGTTGGACGACACCTATGCCATTGCCGACATTTTTTTGGCGAAACCCCTACCCTTGCACGACCTCTTGCAAAAGGCCGTAGGCTGGCTTCTACGTGAGGCAAGCAAACGCGATGAGCAACGGCTGAAAGACTGGCTTGAGACACGCCATACTACTATGCCCAGAACGATGCTGCGTTACGCGATTGAGAAGTTCCCTGAAGAAGAAAGAAAAAGATTGATGTGATTATGGACATCCAACTTCATTACAGAGAACAAGGCTCAGGCTTTCCGCTCATCCTCCTGCACGGCAACGGCGAGGACAACAGCTACTTCGTGCATCAAACCGATTATTTTTCAAAGGCGTATCGTATCATCGCCTTAGACACTCGTGGTCACGGACAATCGCCAAGAGGCGAGAAACCTTTCACCATCCAGCAGTTTGCCGAAGACCTGCATGACTTTATGAAGGAAAAGGGCATCGATAAAGCCATCCTGCTCGGTTTCTCCGACGGAGGCAACATCGCGCTGACCTTTGCCTTGAAATATCCCGAACGGGTGGAAAAGCTTATCCTTAACGGGGCCAACCTGTTCCCCAGCGGCGTGAAACCCCTCTACCAATGGCCCATCGAAATCGGCTACCGCATCGCGAAAACATTTGCAAAGAAAGATGAAAAAGCCAAGAAAAACACAGAAATGCTTGGTCTGATGGTCAACGAGCCACATATTGGGCCTTCTGAACTGTCGCAACTGACGATGCCCGTCTTGGTTATTGCAGGTACAAAGGATATGATTAAAGAGTCGCACACCAGACTCATTTACAACAACCTACCCAATGCAAAATTAGAGATTATCAAAGGCGACCACTTTGTGGCGAACAAGAATCACGAGGCATTTAATGCTGCTGTGTCATCTTTTCTCCATACGTCTTAGCACGAGTATGCTCACTTCGTAATGGCGATTAGACTATTTGCAGTTATAATTATTAGGAGAAGGAACAAAGCGAAGAATGCGCTTTCTCTGGCCAGCCGATTTCTCCCGGCTTGGCGGGGTAAAGATAGCCAAAATCTGGATTGGAGATGGGTAAGAGAAAAGTATGCACCAAATGAAGTGAAAGCTGGAATGAACTGCCCCCCTGGGGACGGGAAACCATCAGACAGGGAGTCGGACACTGTCTCGCAGGGAGTTGTAAGCCGTTTCGCTGGGAGCGAGATGCCGTCTCGCTGGGATTTCCTCAACCGCCGAAAAGGTTTTCGGCGGAGGCTGAAAAAAGTTTCGGCATTGGGAGAAAATGTTTTCGGCGAATGCCGAAAACCTAACGATTATCCATTACTTGGAGCCGTAACGAAATAACACCACGAGCCACCTTCCTTGGAACGATACAGACGGGGCTTCTCGCCAAGGCAAAGACTGTCGAGGTAGCGCTTTGCCGATTGGTATTTCAAGCCACTAAAGACCATGAAAGCCTTAATCGTGGTGAAGCCGCGTCCTGTGCAACGACGCAACGCCTCTTCCATCGCTTTGGGGTCGTACATCTGCCTGTTCCCCACACTCTTTTTCTCCAAGCGAAATCCGTGGCGCGAGCAGTTGGCTTTCTCAACGAACTCTTTTGATGGAATGAACTCTACACCGCTATACTCGACATCACGCCCCTTCACCTTGTCGGCGTCGGTATGCCTGCCACGCAGCTTCAGTTTGGGGGCAAACGAACCGAATGGGGTCTCTACGCGATTGCCTTCCTTGAGCAATTGGATGGCAGCATCTTTGAACACCGAAAGGTAATACAGCATCTCGCCCTTGGTCCTGGTGTTTTCTTTGGCGCAATAGCTTGCAAAGGCATCGAGGTCATACTTGTACTTGACCACAGGCTTGGCATAGAGAAAGGGATTCCCCTCATCGTCTTTAATGGGACCCGGCTGTAGCTCAAAGGGTATTCCGTCGGTCTTGCGTGGCATGGTTTCGTTACTTTTTTCGAATTGCAAAAATAGTCTTTTTTTCCCAAAATAGCGAGCCTTACTTTGGAATTCTTATTACAAAAAAACGCAATAGGATTGAATATTTTGTATATTTGCAGACGTACAACAACACAACTAATTCAATAACTAACCTAATTTCAAAGCGTTATGAAAACATGTAACAAATTCTTTGCCGAATTGTTCGGCACCTTTGTTCTGGTCTTTGGCGGCTGCGGTACCGCCCTCTTCGGACATGTAGGATTCTTGGGCGTCTCCATCGCCTTCGGTCTCACCGTGGTGGCTATGGCCTACGGCATTGGTCACATCTCGGGTGCTCACCTCAATCCTGCCGTCAGTTTCGGCGTCTTCGTCAACGGACGCATGAGCTTTAAGGAAATGCTGACCTATTGGGCAGCCCAATTCATTGGCGGTATCATCGCCGGCGCTCTGCTGCTCGTTGTCTTTAAGGCTATCGGTGGCGAAGCCACTGGTGTTTTTGCAGCCAATGGTTTTGGTACAGACTTCATGAAGGCTACTGGCAACAGCGACTATCAAGCCATTTCATGCGG
>CAMYYB010000109.1 GCA_947303335.1 uncultured Bacteroidales bacterium
CAGTAGCAAGGGTCAGATAGATGATTCTCTCAATGGAGATAGCCATACCGATAAGCAGGATGACCAATACGATACCCATGAAACCAGGGCCGCCGTCGATGAACTGCTTCTTGATGGATTCGCGGAAAGTGACAGGAGCTTCAGCTTGTTGGGGAGCGGAAACCACTTCTTCTTCGACAGCCGCAGGAGCGGGAGTCTCTTCTTGAGCAACAACCTGTTCGGTCTGCTCAGTTTGCGCTTGCTCTTCTTGAGCAACGACGAGATTGCTGATGCCAAAGGTGAACAGGCCAGCAACCATGAGGAAAGCGATTAATTTTTTCATAGTGTGATTAAATGATTTTGATGATACTTTGTGTTTTTCTAATGATTCAAATCAATGCTTTTCTGCGGAGAGAGCGGGATTCGAACCCGCGGTACCCTTTTGGAGTACACACACTTTCCAGGCGTGCTCCTTAAACCACTCGGACATCTCTCCTTTATTTATTGATGCCTTTCTCCCCCACTGCCCAACTTCGGAAAATCGTTGCCAAAAGTACAACATTTTTTCAATCGGCTGACAAAATAATTGCATTTTTATTGAAATTATTTTTCAACTGACTGAAACTTAGGGTCAAACCGTCAGCTCTCCACGTATGGAAATCGGCAGGATTTGGCGGATTCTCTCAACAGGCAGGTCTAAGCCGAGAAGATACATCAACTTGGCAACAGCGGCTTCGGTAGTCATATCATAGCCGCTCAACACACCGATGCGGGCCATATCAAGGCTGGTCTCGTAGCGTCCCATCTCCACTGAGCCGGCCTTGCACTGCGTGATGTTGAGGATAAGCAACCCACCATCAATGGCTTGCTTCAGCGCATCAAGGAACCACGAGGCGGTAGTGGCGTTACCCGATCCAAAAGTCTCTAACACAAGACCTTTCAACCCCGGAGTCTTCAAGACATGACGCACGAAATCTTCAGAAATACCAGGGAAGAGCTTAAGAATGCCTACATTGCGATCCATCTCAGTATGCACCTTCAGTTTCTTGAAGTTGGGTTTCAGGATACGCTCCTTATTATATTTAATGTGTATGCCCACGTCGGCGAGGTTAGGATAGTTGGACGAAATGAAGGCGTTGAAATTCTCTGCGTTGAACTTGGTGGCGCGGTTACCACGAAGCAACTGGTTCTGGAAGAAGATGCTTACTTCAGGAACGATAGGTGTGTCGTCATCCTTGGCAGCAGCTATCTCAACAGCAGCAAGGAAATTCTCGCGTCCATCGCTGCGCACCATACCCATAGGCAGTTGCGAACCGGTAAGCACGACTGGCTTGTTGAGATTCTCCAGCATGAAACTCAAAGCTGAAGCGGTATAGGCCATCGTGTCGGAGCCATGCAGCACCACAAAACCATCGTAATGTTCGTACTGCTCCTCAATCTTCGAGGCGAGACGTACCCAAAAGTCGGGTGACATGTTTGACGAGTCAATCAAGGGGTCAAAGCTATAGAAATCAATCTGGTAGCCGAAGTTCTTCAGCACTGGGAGGTGCGTGTAAATGTTGTCAAAATCAAAAGGCACTAGAGCACCCGTAGCAGGGTCCTGCATCATGCCGATGGTGCCTCCAGTGTAAAGCACCAATATGGATATTTCTTCATTACTTTGCATAATTCATTACATTTTTTGCGGCGGCAAAAGTACGTATATTTTTCGTTCATTCATCCCTTCTTGTCGGTCAAAATCATAAATAGAATGGCGAACAGAATCAGTGCCACTCCGATGGCCACATTTAGGGTAAGGGGTTCGTGGAACACCAATGTGCCGACAAAGATGGCGGTTAAAGGCTCAAGGATGCCCAGCACAGAAGTCTTGGTAGCACCCACCGCTTTGCTCGATGCCGCCAAGGTAATGGTGGCCACTGCCGTAGGCAATACTGCCAGTCCCAGCACATTCAGCCAACTGACCGCATCGGGGACAGGATTGAGATTCACGCCGAAGCCCGACAAAGCAAACAGCAACACCGAGCCTACAAAGAAACAGTAGAAAGTCAAAGTCAGATTCGGGATGGCTTTGACTTGCTTGCTGAGATTGACGATAACTATAAATAAGGTATAACACAGTCCCGAAGTCACAACAAGGGCAATGCCGCGCCAGTCGATGAAGCCTCCCCCACCCTTGAGGGACAACAACACAGCACCAGCCACACCTGCGAAAATGGAGATCCAAGTCTGCCAAGAGGGGAATTGTCCGAAAATCATCATGATTAAGGCGACCATGATAGGATAGACATAAAGAATGCTTGTGGCAATGCCAGAGGGGATGTACTTGTAAGCTTCAAACAAGGTGATGCTGCACCCCGTGAACAAAGCACCCAGTATCGCCATCAGTCCGAACTGCCGCCAGCTGATGCGAATCTGCTTCTTTGCCACGAGCATAAAAACCAGCATCAGCAATGTGGCCACACCATAACGATAAAACAACAAGGAATTGACGTCCAGTCCTTTTTTGATGACCGGCACACCAAAGAGCGGATTCATTCCGTAGGTGATGCCGGAAACGATACCCGCCAGATAACCCCAACGGAGTGTACTTTTCTTCATCATGGTTTACATAAAACTACTGCCGCCGATAAACTGGCGCAACATGGAAGTGGCCGGAATCTCCTTGTCGGAGACGGGCGTGAAATAATGCAGGAACCTGAGCAGGCGATGGGCCTCGGTATATTCAGGGCAGTTGTGCGGCACTGTCGCCAAAATACTCTCTGCATGGTTGCGCATCACCGCAAACTCCAACAGATAGGCCGAATTGAACATCACGTCCGCGTTTTCCTGATAGGGGTCTATCCAGCGTTCCTCTGCCTGGCGCACGCTGGCCCACTGACTGATGGTCTGTCGCGCCGTAAAGGCTCCTTTGTTATAATCGCGCACAATGCGGCGAAGCAGACGGTTATCGTCTGTGGGAATGATGTTGTGGCCGTCCAAGGCCGTGCTCGTCAAGGTGGAGATGAAGATGCGGAACTTGGCCGATTCAGGAATCTGCTCCGTCAGCATGGGGTTGAGGGCATGGATGCCTTCCAGCAGCAACACTGAGTCTTTCTTCAGCTGCAGCTTTTTCCCCTTGTACTCGCGTTCTCCTGTAACGAAGTTGTATTCAGGCACTTCAATCTCCTCACCGTTCAGCAAGGCGATGAGGTCACGCTCAAGAGCCACATGGTCCACGGTCTCGAAGTTGTCGAAGTCGTAGGTGCCGTCGGGAAGTTTGGGCGTGTCGACACGGTTGACGAAATAATCGTCCGTCGAGAAGGAGATGGGCTTCAGTCCGCAGGCTTTCAGCTGGATGCTGACGCGGCTGCAGAAGGTGGTCTTGCCGCTGCTGCTCGGTCCAGTAATCAGCACCAGACGGACAGGAGTCTCGCTACGATAACGCCGGTCAATTTCCTCAGCGATTTGCACGATTTTCTTTTCCTGCAAAGCTTCAGCCACCTGCACCAACTCACGGGCCATCCCGTTTAGACAAGCATGGTTGACATCGCCCACCGTACTCAAGCCCATAAATTCATTCCATTTCAGGCTCTCCGAAAACACCTCAAAGGTCTTGGGCTGGTCTTGCAACTCTGCAAGACGGTCGGGGTGGTCGCGGTCAGGAATGCGCATCAAGACACCATCACGATAGGCCTCAACGTCCCAAACGCTGAGATAGCCGGTGGAAGGCACGAGGCGACCATAATAATAGTCAGTGGTGTCATCCAAGGTATAATAATCGGTGTAGGCGCGTCCGCTGGTCTCTAACAGCTTGACCTTGTCCTCCTGACCCAAACTGCTGAACATCTGGATGGCGTCCTCGATACGGGCCTCATGACGGTGAAACTGGATGTCGTCGGCAACGATGGCCCGCATCCTTACACGAAGGGCTGCAATGTCGTTGGCATCAAGGATTTGCCCGTCGCCCTTGCGGATGCGGCAATAAAAACCTTTCGAGATGGGGTGTTCCATGTTGAGCTTGCAGTCGGGGAACAAATCGCGGGCGGCCTTATAGAGCAGGAAACACAACGACCTGAAATACACAAGCCGTGCCGTATGGTGCGTCAAGTCGAGAAACTCAACATCACGGCTGTTGTAGACACGGAACTTCAAGCCCTGTGAGACATTGTTGACCTTGGCCGACACGATGGGATAAGGTCTCTCGAAATCAAATTCGTTGAGAATGTCGAGCAGCGTCGACCCTTCCTGAAACTCTTTGGTGGTACGGGTGTTGAGGCAATAAATCTGGAGCATATAATATAAGGTGATTATTCAGCCTGGTTCTGGATGCGGTTGAGTGCATCGACGGCGAGTTGGTAGTTGGGATAGCTCTTCAGGATACTTTTGTAAATCTCTTCAGCTTGTTCGTACTTGCCCATCTGCTCCAAAACGCGACCTTTGTTGTAATAGGCATCAAGATAGTCGGGCTTGGCGGCCAAGGCGCGGTTGAAGTAATCCAAGGCAACCTCGTTGTTTTCCAGATACACATAGTTGACATAGCCGATGTTGTAGAGCACAATGGCGTTGTCGGGCTGCATCATCAGCAGGGTGTCGTAATGGTGCACAGCCTCCTCCGGCTCGCCGTGACTTTGCAGATAGAGTGCCAGCTCATAGCGGGCGTTGGCGTTGTCGGGGAACTGCTGCTGCGCCTTTCGGATATAGTCAAGGGCGTAGGGCGGCTGTTGCACAGCGTAGATACGGCAGATTTGCTCCACCGGGTCATAGAAACGGTCGTCCTGTTCCGACGAAATCTGGAAGTTCTTCAAGGCACTGACGGTGTCCTGCTGGGCAATGATGTAATACATTCCTTTCACGAAATAGGCGCGGGGATTGTAGGTTGAGAGGCCCAGAGCCTTGTCGATGTAGGCCCATGAGAGGTTGAAATTCTGTTGCAAGAGGTTCAGCTCGGCCAGTTTCACCAAAGGACGCGCGTCGCGGGGATTGACCTCGGCAGCCTTGTTGAGGGTGACATTGATATTGCTCTCGTCACCCAAGGCATAATACAAATCCGCCAGCAGCAGATAGGTGTCCACATCGTTGGGGTTGAGACTTAGGGACTTGTTGACGTCCATCATGGCGGCTCCCACTTGCTCGTTGGCGAAATAAACCTGTGCCCGGTTTCTGTAAAGCAAGGCGTTGGTGCTGTCAGCGGCGATGGAGTCGGTATATTGCTGGATGACATCGTTGATGGTCACCGCCTCTTTTGGCTCCTGTGGCTGGGGATTTTGTTCGGGTTTCGGTGCGTGGTCGCAGGCGAACAGAGCGAGCAACAGGCCGACGAATAGAATGTTTCTCTTCATTATCAATTGAATTATCATTTATTCCTCTGCGTTCTGCAATGCTTCGGAAATCTTTGCCGAAAGCTCTTCGTCGAGTTCGGGGTTGTCCTCAATGAGCTTCTTCACCGAGTCGCGACCCTGAGCCAGCTTCGAGTCGCCGTAGCTGAACCATGAGCCACTCTTCTTGATGATGCCCATCTCCACACCGAGGTCGATGATTTCGCCCGAACGCGAGATGCCCTCGCCATAGAGGATGTCGAACTCAGCCTTACGGAACGGCGGGGCCACCTTGTTCTTGACGACCTTCACCTTCACGCGGCTTCCCAGCACATTCTCTCCGTCCTTGATTTGACTAATCTTACGAATATCGATACGCACCGAGGCGTAGAACTTCAAGGCGTTGCCGCCCGTAGTGGTCTCAGGATTGCCGAACATCACGCCAATCTTCTCGCGCAGTTGGTTGATGAAGATGCAGACGCAGCCCGTCTTGTTGATGGCTGCCGTCAGCTTGCGCATAGCCTGGCTCATCAAGCGGGCCTGCAGGCCCATCTTGCTGTCGCCCATCTCGCCTTCTATTTCACTCTTGGGGGTGAGGGCGGCGACTGAGTCGACGACAAGGACATCGATGGCACCTGAGCGAATCAGGTTTTCCGCGATTTCGAGTGCCTGCTCACCGTAGTCGGGCTGGGAGATAAGGAGGTTTTCGATATCCACGCCCAGCTTGGCAGCATAGAAACGGTCGAAGGCATGCTCCGCATCAATGAAAGCGGCGATGCCTCCATTTTTCTGCGACTCGGCGATAACGTGCAGGGCCAGCGTCGTCTTACCCGAACTCTCGGGGCCAAATATCTCGGTGATTCTTCCTTTCGGCAGACCGCCAACGCCCAAAGCATAGTCAAGGCCTATCGAGCCGGTGGAGATGCTTTCCATCTTCTCAGCCTCAGCGCCCAAGCGCATGATGCTGCCCTTGCCGAAGTTCTTTTCAATGTTTCCTAAGGTGGCTTCCAAAGCCTTCAGTTTCTCCTGCTTCAGTTTTGCGGTTTCCTCTTGTGTCTTTTCTGTAGTCATAATTGTGGGGTTTTTAGTGGGTTTGAAACTTATATTATTTAAAGGTACAAAAGTAGTAAACTTTTCGGCTGCAAAGTAAAAAAGTTTGTCAAGACAAAGCCGTTGATTAAACGTTTGTTGTCGACAGTAGTCGTTTGTTGTCGG
>CAMYYB010000110.1 GCA_947303335.1 uncultured Bacteroidales bacterium
CAAGACAAAGCCGTTGATTAAACGTTTGTTGTCGACAGTAGTCGTTTGTTGTCGGTTGCTGTCGGGTATATCACTGATTGTCTATTTATTATATAAAACACTTTATTCGGTGTTCTGGCGGTAATTTGTTTGGTGTTTCGACATTTGTTTTTTCAGAGGATGAAACCGTCCGATGGATTAGGGCCGTCCTTTCAGCATACCAGGGACCTACTTCGGTTGCGGAGGAACAGTCCGACGGTGTCGATTCGCCCTTTTCAGGGCTTGAGCCTACCGGCTTCATAGGCGGAGGTTGAAACCATCCGATATAGTGGGACCGTCCTTTCATGACTTTATCACTCATGATAGAAGAATGATATTTTTCCCGTAGGGTTACATCCATTCAAAGAGTTTTCCTACTTTTGTGCTCTGAAGTCAAGGCAGAGTCCTGAAAGGACGACCCGACTTCAACGGGGGATTTCAATCCCCCGCCTACAAAAACACCACCACCATGGGAAGCTCACTCGCAAGAAACGACATCCATATCGTATTCCACATCAAGTACTACAGCATGGAGATACGCAACAAAGACCTCGGGCAGGTGTTCGCTTACATCGGCGGTCTCATCCGCAACATGGACGGAATCCCAATAGAAGTCGGTGGCATCGGCAACCATGTCCATATCCTCACCTCCTTGCCCAAGACCATCACCCTGTCCGACTTCGTGAAACGCATCAAGGCCTACAGCAGCAAGTGGATCAAGACCTTGGACGAACAGTATTACGAGGGCTTCTGCTGGCAGGCAGGCTATGGGGCCTTCTCGGTGGATTACAGAGGTATAGACCGAGTTGCGCAATATATCCGCAACCAAGCGGAGCATCACCATCGCACCGACTGGAGAGACGAATACAAGAAACTCTTGGACGAGGCCGGGATTGAGTATGACGAGCGGTGGGCGTTTGAGACGGATTGAGGCGAGTATCAGAGGTTGAAGACTATAGTTGTACTTTCTGCATACCTGTGACTTAGTTGCGGAGGTTAAAACCGTCCGATATATTAGGGCCGTCCTTTCAGGACTTTGTATTAACCAAACTGCTTTTAAGCAAACCCACGAATGGATTCCTGCAACCTCGACTCTTCCATTTTCATTTTGTTGACAAAACAACTAAACGTAAGGCTTTGTTTGTCAACATGCATACCAAATACCGACATCTGACCGCCATAGCCATTCAGGAGTTTGGTAGTCGGTTGCTTCTCGTCATTTGACACAGGAACAACAAACCCTCCCCTATCAAGTTTCAAGACATGCATATAAGAGATGACCTGATATAAATCAGCATTTTGCACCTTGTTCCAATCCTCATAGCCTTTGTATTTGGCATCAAGTACCATCTGCTCGTTGTAAAAATCGGGATAGCACCAGCCTGTCCCATCGGTAAAAAGAAGCTTACGCCCATGCCCCGTTTTGTTTCGTGGGTGTTCAAATTCCGAAAGAATCGTTGCCAGATATTCCTCCCACAGCCAAGCCCCGTCAAACAACACACCGTAAACCTTTTCTTTGTCGTCACCGTATTTGATTTCATCGTGACGAAGTATTTGGAGACAAAGACGTTGCAAGTCAAGATAGTCGATGAAATATGGATGTGCTGTCAGTTTCAGATTCTTGCTGATGATGCGATTTCTGTCGCTGCGTTGATAGCTTGGAGTTGCTGTGTTTATCAAAGCAACCGCCTCTTTCGTTTCCTCGTCGGCACTAAGAATGTTGCAGCCTAATGAATGCGAAGATATATATTCAATTGTATGCCGGACAAGCTGAGTCACCTTGTTGTCAAAAGAATACTCACGGGTAGAATAGGAGATTTTTCCGCCAAAAGGGGTATTGAGCCTAATGTGCCGACTCACATCAATGCGGCCTTTGACATTGGCATCATTATACTGTCTGGTCTGATACTCTTTGTAAAGTCCTTGCCGCAAAGCCCGTTTCAGGAAAGCAGGGAACAAAAAGATGAGGAAATCGAAAACGCTCTCCTTATCGAAATCATGTTTCAAGTCGAAAAGATTGATAGCGAACACCTTTTGCAGCATATAATGAAGGAAGTAATCACCCTCTTTTTGCGCGAAGCGGGAGCAAATGCTTAACTCAGTACCATTATAGCCGACAAAGCCCATGATGTTACCGGTTTGAATACGGTGTTCTTCCTTAATGGAGAAGATGTACTCATCGCCAATCTTGTCTCCGTATTCGCCAAAAGACTGTGGGAAAATGAGCAAACTTCCCCCGTCATCAGCTCCAAGATTACTGATGGGCCGTTTGGCCAACCATTTCAAATTGTCCCAGTTCTCATCGGATGGGACAGAAACAGTCCTATTGTCTTCGACCTTTATCATTCATCCGTCGATTCTGATATACCTTTATATGCGCTTTCCAGCTTCTTCAATTGCTCATCGGCATCTCGGTTACCGCGAAGGTATTCATACAGCAGACCTTTCAGATGGTATTCCCAGAGTTTGTCAAAATCCCCACCATATTCATCTAATTTCAAGAAATAAGCCGCCCCAATTTGATACGACTTGTTCAAGCCAGGAGTTTTGGCTATTTCATCATTCAAAGCAAGCATCCTTTGCCTGACCTTTTCAGAATCTGTCATTTTGCCTTTCATGGCTTCGTAACTCTCTTCAGCCGTCACTTCCTTCCATGCGAAACGGCGGCGCATAGCGAAATCCATGCTCTCCACACTTCGGTCGATATCGTTCATTGTGCCGATGATATAGACATTATCAGGGACATAGAACCCTTTCTTGAACACATCGCCTTCTTCAATCATGTTTTGGTATTGTGTCTGCACAATGCCTTTCTCGCCTCGATAGCCTGGGTCGATGGAGAAAAACAACTCTCCGAAAATCTTGGAGATTTCGCCACGGTTGATTTCGTCGATGATAAAAACAAACTTCTTTTCAGGGATTAGCGACACCACCACCTCATTCTTCTTTGCCTTTTGTTTACGTACCAAGCCATATAAGACATAAGTATATGAGTCTTGCTGTGTCCTGTATTTCCGATGGAAGTATTGTTGAATGTCTTTTCCTCCTGTAATTTCAACTTCATTTTCCATCAGGGTTATCAAATCAGACTTGGGAAGAGCCAATGTTTTGACCTTTTCGTTAGCAGGCACTTCTATGATGATCGAACGTTCTTTATTCTCTACAATGTGGAACTCGTTTTTAGTACCTGATGTATAATAGGTCGATTCCTGTTCGATGGATTCTTCCAAGAAATCATCAAGAACGCCACGAACAGAGGTCTCTTGTTTCAAGGCTTGAAGCGTCTTCTTGGAATCGATTAGGTTTTGCAATGCATCGGCACAGAAATCCTTGAATATTCCATTGCGACGATTGAAGCCATTGCCACTTTCAATGGGACGCAATCCTTCAACAAAGTCCGTATAGTCATATGAAGGATGGAACTGAACGAAGCCACACTGCTCATTAAATTGTGTCTGCTCTTTTTCGGTCAGTTGGTCTTTGACCTCTCCAAAAATCATTTTTTGGGCAATTTGCTTTGCCAGATAGGTTTTGCCTGTTCCTGGAGCACCTGTCAGAATAAGATTATGGTTTGCCTCTAAAAGGTTAATGTAAACTTGAAACGGATTACTATTATTATCAATAATTGCATCTCTACCAGCATAAGCATTCGCAGAAAACTCAGGGAAAGATGTTTCCATTATCTCCTTCTTTTTCATTTTTTCTCGTACTAATACCAACAAATCAGAATAATCTGAATACTTCAAATGTAGAAAATCCCAGTCATCAAATCCGTATTGTTCCAAATAGTCTCTATTATTTCCGTCTAAAGCTAAAAAACGATTCGGACAAATATAGTACAAACCCATAGTGAGTTTTGGAATTGCAATACTACGTTGCTTTAATACTGCATCAAACACTTTTGAAAGATTTGACTTTTCATCTTGCGCCTGTTCGAACAACTTCCAAAGACGATCAACATCTTTCCCGTCAGGACTTCTATCTTCGGAATAAGTAATATAAGATGCGTTCATTGGACTCTGTACAGGTATTCCGTCGAAATCATCTGGAGCCATTGCCTTTAAGCCAAACAATTCTTTTATCCTTTGCGTAAGTTCAATTCTATTCTTCATGCTCCGATTAAAGATACTATAGACCGTAAAAGGATCAAGCTCCTTAAAATCAGAACCATCATAATCATGTAGGAATTTGATTTCTTTTTTTTCGAAATTAGAATAGATTAGTTTGGCGAGGTCTTCCCTTCTAGTTTTATATTGAAGAAGCTTACCAGCCAATTCCGTGTAAAACGGTATCCAAGTGAAGGATGACATATTCATTGTTTTATCATTTTAATGCTGCAAAGATAAACAAACTTCCTGTTTCAGCAATTACGACCACAAAACTACCGTTCCCCCAACCACCAAACCACCTCAACATTCTCACTCATCACCAAATCATCAGGCGCGATATTGAGGCTTTCGCCGTCACAAGCTATCGCTTCTTTATTGGAGTGGATGTTACTCGTTCTTTCGAACCTTAATTACCAGATGCACCTGCTGTTCAGGATGCGCACGCTCGTCGATTTGGTTGATACGGCACTCGAAGATGTTGGTGTAGCCCATGTCCATCATCAGGGCGATGGTGTTGTTTTGGGAACGTGGGATGTAGCCGAGGCAGACTTGCTCGTCGTTCTCTTGGTCGTTGTAGCAGACCATCACCGCGTTGGGGTCGTAGCGGTTGTCGGCCTCGCGCACCAGTTCCACTTTCGTCCCGACCTTCAGCTTGTCCCAAACCTCGTCGGCTTCGTGATACATCCTTCCAGCCAGATGGCAGTCCATGAAATACTTCTTCTTTGCTTCCATAATTGTGTTGTTTTTAGGGTTTAACATCGAATTATGAGGCAAAATTAGAAGCCACCTGTCCCAAATCACGGTACAAGCTCAAACTTTTTCATTTTTCTTGGTAGATTTTTGCGGAATCCTCGTGCCATTGCCGTATTTCGTCGGCCAGCCAATGCGGTTCAAGCACTTTCAGCCAGGCCCCGCGCGAAAGCAGCTGTCCCTTGAAGTCGGTGGTGGGGCGCAAGAAGAGTTCAAAGTCGGCGAAGTCTTGTTGCTCATCGCATTGGAGCTCCCTTTGCGTGTGGTGCAAAGGCAAGTCGCGCAGATAATACCGTTCCATGCCAAAGGCACGAAGCACAACGCGCACGGGCTGGCTGCTATCGCCAATGACCACGCCATAGCATTCGCCGAAAAACTCTGTGGCATCGAAGTCAGCATCCATCTTGAAGGTTTCATCGGTAGCAGTGATGTCTTCCATGCGGTCGAACGAGAACATGGCAAAACCGCCATCGTCGAAACGGCCCAACAGATACCAGCGTTGCCGAAACAGCTTGATGCAATACGGCGACAAGTTGAACGTCCTCGCCTCCTTGGCTTGGTAACGCCGATACCGCACCGTGACTTTCTTGCCTTCATTCATGGCACGAAGCACCCGCTCCAGCAGCTCGCCGTTGGATGGGATGTTTTCAAGCACGATGCGGCGTTGCAGGCCCATGCTCTCGCTGATGAGGTTGTTCACCGTCAGCGTGGAGAGCATCCAGTTTTGCACCGAGTCCTCGTGCAGCACTTCCTCGTTGCCGATGAAATAACGGTAGCCGTCCTTGCGGTCGCAGTCGATGTAGATGCCGAAGATGTCCTCGATGGCATCTTTGTGGCGGTTGAACGGCCCTATTTCATCAGAGGCTCCAGTCCTGAAAGGACGACTCTAATTCATCGGAGGTTTCAACCTCCGCAACCTCCGCAACCTCCGCAACAAGAAAATCCGCGCAAAACACGACGTTTCACGCGGATGATAACAGTCAGTTGCCTCACCAGAACTTATCTCAGTCTGCCGGGATACACCTTCAGGGCTTCTTCGAGGCACTTGATGGCGGCTTTCAGGTCGTCGATGCAGATGCAGTAGGTGATACGGGCCTGGTGGCGTCCCTTCTCGGGGTCGGCGTAGAAGCCCGTGGCGGGGGCCAGCATCACCGTGGCACCGTTGTAGCTGAAGTCGGTGAGCAGCCACTGGCAGAACTTG
>CAMYYB010000111.1 GCA_947303335.1 uncultured Bacteroidales bacterium
ATTGAGAGTTTAGAAACACAAAAAGCGGATTAGGCGTTTTTGCCAGATCCGCTTTTCATGGTAATTAAATCGAAACAAATTTCAAAATCCTAAAGAGCAGAAAAGTTGTTGATATTGTTGAAGATCATAATACAAGTGGAACGGCTGTTTACGGCTTCGCTCAGGAAAGTCATAATTCGTAGAAGTTTTAGTTTAGAATTGGGTGTTCAGAGTCAGTGGAAAGTTTAGAGTTGAAAGTTTTTGTATGGATTAAGACCCATGCTCACAGGAACCAGAAACACCTTTTTTGCTTGGTTGTACTTGGCGGGAATGAGCCGGTACAAAACGAAGATGATTGGGAAGATGAGATAGAAGTTGAAGGAGGTAAAGGGTATAATGTTTTTTATTTTGTTTGTGTTAAGCTTGTTGCGAATTGAAGCATATTTGAGAGACCTATGGGTTCACCTCCTAAATATTTGAGGCTTTCAAGGCTGTGACTCTCTCAAGAAACTGGTCTCTTTTCCATTCCCATTTGTTCTGATCAATAGGATTTAGTTTTAATAAAGACACCAGCTCATCTTTCATTTTAAAAACCAAAATCAGCGAATCACACACCTTTTTCAAGCGTAGACCTCCGTGACACCTGGCTTACCCTCGGCTTGCAATTGGCTTGGATTTTGCTTAGATGCTTATGTGCGTTAATGCTTAATAGTTTCAGGTTTCACGTTTCAATTATTCCATATCCAAAATCCTTTTGACAAGGTATTGGCAAGGACTTCGCAAAGTGTAGGCAAGGTGTTAGCAAGGATAAACAGCTTGCTGGAACTTGCCATATGCTTGCCAAAGCTATTGCATTATGCCTCTTGCTCCTTCATAGGAGCAGCTCTTGGCACCCACACGTTGGGCTGCGTTGATGGCTATTTCTATGTAAGTTTTCGGGTGCTCCATAAAATGGTTTCGACCATGGATAGAGCCAAATTGAAACCAATCGAAATAATACAAATTAGGCAATTTACTACCTCATCATCCTCTTCACCATCTCCATCAGCCCTTCTTTAGCCAACTCCCTACTTGCTTTCTGTCCTTCGTTCTGCACTGTATTAATTGCGTCTATCAGCCACTGAGCCTGTTGCCTTTCAGCATTGGTTGTATACCCTTTGTTCTGCAAATACAGCGTCATCTGATAGGCCATGTTGTTCAGTTGCTGCAACCGATTCATTAAATAGGCTACTTTTGCTGCCTGGTCCATCATGGAACATTCGGAACGGAGGCGCTCTAAGTCTTCAAAGGGGGTGTTAGGCATGGTATATTATTCTTCTCACTTCTTACTTTTCATAATAACCTTTTTCGCTGTATTGCGACCAGCGGAGATACATTTCCTGATAATGGTCTTTAATGAAATCCGAAATCTTCGCTATCTCGCGGTCACTGAGAACGCCTCGGTTCTGGATCACCGAATCACCGTTGCTCTTAACGAAGAACTTCGCAGAACCACCCTCGGTAAGCTTGCTGTCGCTGGCGTGGACGTGCATGCACTCCACCACGCAGAACGACGTGAAATAAAGATAATAACCCGCCACCTTGAAATCGTAGTACTTCGGCATGTTTCAGTCCTCCATATATTTAAGGTTCTGCTGCAGGTATCGGCACACGATGGAGAGCTCGATATCGTCCATCGTAGTTTCGAGCACCTCGCCATCAGCGTCAAACACTACGGCCTTGACGGGGCTATTGAGGTTAAGCACTTGGATACGGTCATCCATACGGGTAAATGCGTATCCATTGACAATAAAGTCAGCCTTGTCGGCAATGGTTTTTATATCAGGCATAAGCAATACGTACGTTTTTAATGGGTTTCAAGAAAGCGACGGGGTCAATATACAGGCCTTCGAGGATGGGCTTGAGGTCGATGTATTCTTCCTCGGGCTCAGCGTTGTGACTGTATTTGGCTAGGACAACCAAATAGCCATCGTCCCATGTCACAACATCCACATACCGTTCCAAACTGTAGGGCGCGCGGAAACGGATATGATACCCCCCGAAGCTGAAGGCGGTAAAGCCATCAGCACTACTGAGTATGGCCTCGTGACCTGTGGATTTTGTATTGTTGGCTTTCATGGTTTTCAAATTAAGGAACGAAACTCTCAATACTACACTCTAAACTGCTTCAACAACGGCTCCGCCCCGTCATCCACAAACCAGAGATGACAAGGGCTTGACAGCAAACAAGTTATCGGATTTGCAGGGAATAGAAAACAAATCCAAAAACTCTATAGTTAGTTGCAAAAATAGAGAAAAAAAAGTTAGTAACAAAATTTGGAAAAATTTTTCGGAAATAATTATGAAGCTTATGAGGATACTACCCCCCATCCTTCGCTTTTCTGAACCCCATAGCTTTTTGGGTTCAAATATGGGTGTGAAAAAGTTGAGATATGGGTCTTAACCTTTCGTACATATATCGAATCCCGTTTTAGACGCTGTTTTTCCGCTTCAGTCGAGAATATGGGATATCTTCATTTTACATTTTTCATAACTCGGAAAAATTGAGTAAATTTGCAGGGCTTCCTTAAAATAATTTTTAAAAACAAGTACTATGAAAACAAATCGTCCATTTCATTTAGAAGATCGTCTCAAAATCCTGAAAGATAATCTCGAACAAGGAGCTAAACTGTTCACCACCGACGAGGGCCGCAAGGCCTACTACAGAAGCCTCTTGGTCGAGATCAATCAAATCACCCTCATTATTGAGGAATGCCTTAACCTCATTCACGACAACCTTCAACTTTTTCCTACCTACTCTTTCTACCAAACCAACTTCGAACTCGAAAACAAGTCCTTGCTGGATTGGGAAACCAGTCACCGTGAAGATTTTTATGGTCCCCCCGAAATCTTCATGGCACTCGACAACCTGCGCCATCTGCTCCAACAAGCCAACATCGCCATCGACAGCCCATCATTCGAACAGATGTTGCTGATTTACCAGCTTCGCTGGACCAATTTCTGCAACCGCAAATGGCCTGGCATGAAAGGTAAAGTGGAGACACAAATCATCGCATGCCTGCCGTCGGAACCCATTGCGCGACAACAGGCCCTCCAACACCGCATCGAAGAGGAGTTAGACGCTCTCACCAATCACCCTCTCGGTCAACAACTCGCAACCCAGGGCATCACCTTCGACGAATACAGCCACAATGGACATCTTGTCGAAACCGTCGTCGCTCCCAACCTCTTCAACTGCCGTAAGGAGTTGGGGTGCAACAACAAGGTCTATGAATTCTTCGCCCACTACATGACCTACAACATGCTCCTCGAAGAAAGCGACAAAATTCACCTCGACCATGCCAATGAGATTCAACAGGAACTGGACAATTGGTTTCTTGACTTGGCCGACAAACTCCATGAGGACGTCAAGCCCGACTACGCCCCTCACTTCGACGACCTAATCGTGGAACTTTGCCATCATCCCGAACTATACGAGTGCCTTAAAAAGAGTACCCTTCGCGCTTATTTCAACCTCAAACTGGCCTACAACCTTTTCGGTATCATGATCGGCGAGAAGGTGTTCAAGACCAATGCCGTCGACCCGCTTCGCTGCAAGCTCACCGCAAACAAGACCAATCCTTATTTTACGTACAACAAGTACTCCGACTTTGATAGTTCTTATTCCGAGCTAAATTCCCATCTGCTGCAAATCGCCACTAGCATCATCGTCAACTGGAAGGAGGTGACGACCTGATGCTGCTGATTCTATTGCCTGATAATCTTTGATAATGGATGATAAAGACTGATAAAGTATTATCATCCATTTTTTATTTCTCTATAAAACAATATGTTGCACATTTCTGAATCATTATTCCTAAAAACACTTGCGCCCCATTTTTCTATTTGTAATTTCGCCGCATCGAGTCTCGAGAATCGACGTCCTGGATACCATAATTAAAACTTCAGTAAAAATGAAACAATTAATTAAAGGCGTCATCAAGGACGCCACGCAAGTGCAACAGTTTGAGAAAAAGAACGGCCAAATCAACGTGAAGTGTGTGCTCCATGTCGTGGCCATCGACGATGATCCCCATCCCGAGGAGGTGGCCGTGACCGTCAGTGGTGACCTCACCCTTTATGCCGCCGCTGTGGGCAGCCCCGTGGCTGTCGAGTACATCGTGCGCGTGTTCTCTTTTGAGAAGAACGGCAAGAAAATGTATGGCAATGACATCTATGCCACCGCCATCCAACCCTGGCAACCATGAGGCAACAGGTGCCTTCGCTCTTCCTGACCCATGTGCAGTTCTACGAGGACTGCACGGTGGGTCGGCTGAACGATAAAGAAGGCCGGCTGCTCTGCATGACCCTGGAGCCGCGCTGGCGCCGACAAGAGATCGGGAAGAGGAAAAAAATGTCATGCATTGAAGCGGGTGTCTACTCCGTGTCTTATGGCTACAACAGAGACCTGAAATACCAATGCTGGCTGTTGTCAGGGAAACCACTGAAGACCCAAGTCCGCCTCTGCTTCTTCACCAAAGACGGATCGGTGGCGGCCCAAACGAGGCGCGACATCCTATTGGGTTACCTCAGTCCCGAAGGTGATGAGGAACGGCCTTTCGAGGGTCGGCTCTACCGTCCCGCCGAAGCCTTCGAGCGGCTGCTGGCTTACTACACTGCACTGCGCGCCAACCACGGTGACTTCCGTCTGCAGGTGGAGCCTGTCGTGGAGCCCGTGAGTCTTCTCCCCGCCGTGGAGGCTCCCGACCTGCCTTCCCCGCTGGTTCAACTCGAGGATTACCTCCTGCAGACACTGTAAGTACTGGAAGGCCCCCTTGACTCGTCATGGCGGACAAGGATCCGCCATCTCCTGAGCGGAAGGGTAGTCCATCAGCACAGGAGATTGCGGGTCAAGCCCGCAATGACGGCAAGAGGGCGATTTGTACTGGGTTTTAATGACTCTAAACAATTAAACTATGTCAAAAATTCTTGTAAAAGCACAACAACAAAACGTGTACAACCTGAACGGTAGCGGCACCACGGGCATGGCCTACGTGCTTCGCCCTGTGCGCTACACCACCATGAATGCTGAAGACATCATCAACTACTGCTCGGCCAACTCCATCGTGCCGAAGGCCTATCTGAGCGCCTCGATGATTGCCATCGCGCAGTGCATCGAGAACTTCCTGCTCAACGGCCACTCGGTGGAGTTTCCCAACCTGGGCATCTTCTCCCTCACTTCGAGCGGCATCTCAGAGGCCGACATCAACAAGGTGGGTATGGAGCAGTTCCACAAGCTCAACGTGCGCTTCTTGCCCAGCTCTCAGCTGAAGGCCGAGGTGGAGGCCGTCACCCTCGAGTTCGACGGCATCTACGACATCGCAGGCGAAGAGGTGGTGGGCAACCGTGCCGACGGCAGCACCAAGTCGTACAAGTACTACAAGAAGGTGCGTCGCGGTTCGGGTTCTTCGACAAGCCTTTCGACGGGTCCTTCGACAGGCTCAGGAGCCCTCAACGGTCAGTTGGAGGAAAACCGTTCGGAGGATGACGAATGATGCGACTGGCAAAGAATGAGGCCATCCGGTATGCCCTCGTAGGGGGCATGCTGGTGGCCGGCCTGGCCCTGATGGCACTCAAGGCGATGCTGCCTCCTGATGAGCGACGCATCGACGCCATCATCGTCCACTGCACCGCCACGCCACCCGGCATGAAGGTGACCGTCGACGACATCGACCGCTGGCACAAGGCGCGGGGATGGAAGGGCATAGGCTATCATTATGTGGTTGACCTGGACGGGACGGTCTATCGCGGGCGAACCGACGACTGCGTAGGCGCACACTGCCGAGGGCACAACGCCCATAGCATCGGCGTCTGCTACGTCGGTGGCCTCGACCCCCAGGGCCGTCCTGCCGACACGCGCACGCCCGAGCAAAAGGAAGCCCTCCTCAAGCTGATGACCGTGCTCAAAAAACGCTATCCCTATGCAAAAGTCTATAGTCACAGGCGCTTCACCAACAAGGCCTGTCCCTGCTTCGACGCAGAGAAAGAATATGGTGGGCTTTGAAGACAT
>CAMYYB010000112.1 GCA_947303335.1 uncultured Bacteroidales bacterium
AAATATCAAAATGCAATTGATAGACGCCCGTTAAAAACAAATACCCTATGTCAAAATAATCATCAACCCTGTAACCAAGGTCTGCCTCAAAGCGGTGGGGGGCACCTAAACTTCGCTGATAAGAGATTTCTCCGCAATACCATTGATTGCCTCCGCTAAAGCGCACACCTATAGCATTGTTTTGTGCCTTTGCAGCAAAGGCCAAACCCATAACGGCAACCACAAGAAGAATTACTTTTTTCATTAAGAACAGAATTAGTAGTTTACATATTAGACATGAAAAACTTCAAACCACGTGGCACTTTGTTTGTCCGATTTTCCACTGCAAAAGTATGAATAAAAACCATCTTTTTTCACGCACAAACGTGTCAATACAAACTATCAAAATCGTTTGTATTTGACAATCAATTCATTAACAAAAGAAATTACAAACTTTTGTTGGCATTTGGAACCTATTAATACGAGTAGAAACGCGATTAATCGCGTCTCTACAGGGTGAAATCGCTTTCCTTCAAATCGCTGTATTTCTTTTTGCCTCGAATGATGCTCTCGAAAACGATGTTCTTTTGATAAATACAACTCACCAGTTTGTGTTCACTGTAGCTGCGTTTTTTCCGCAAGTCCTTTAGCCTTTTATAGAAATCCCAATGCGCTTTGAAGACCATCCGGAAGTCTTTCGGGCAGCCTTCGAAGAGGAACTTGAACGCCGCCACCCAGTCAAGAAAAACGCGGAAGAGAATGGTGCGCCTCACACGACGTTTGGGCAGATTCTTCACCAGCAGCGAGAGGTTGTTGCGGAAATTCAGGTACGTCTTGCGGGGTGAGTTCTTCGGCAAGGTGCCGCCGCCGATGTGATAGACCCACGACTGCGGACAGCAATACACCTTGTAGCCCGCATTCTTCAGCCGCCAACACAAGTCTATCTCCTCCATGTGGGCAAAGAAACTGTCGTCCAATCCACCAATCTGATGGTATAAATCGGCACGGACGAACATACAGGCACCCGTGGCCCAAAACACTTCTTTCGGCTCGTCGTATTGGTGCTCATCGGCCTCCAAGTTTTGGAACACGCGCCCACGACAGAAGGGATAGCCATACTTGTCGATGTAGCCGCCGCTGGCACCGGCATACTCAAACTGTTCCTTGTGGTAATACGACAATATCTTGGGCTGACAGGCGGCAATCTGCGGGTCGGCATCCATCAACTCGATGACAGGCTCAATCCAATGCGGCGCCACCTCTATATCCGAGTTGAGCAGCACATAGTACTGTGCCTCGATCTGTCGCAAGGCCAGATTGTAGCCTGTAGCAAAGCCTCCGTTGCTGCCGTTTTCAATCAAGCGGATGTCGGGGAACCGTTCCTGCATGAACGCCACTGAGCCATCGGAAGAGTTGTTGTCAGCCACGACGATTTCCGTCCATGTCGGGTCGCAGTTGGCAATGACATTGGGCAGAAACTCTTCGAGGAATTTCTTTCCGTTGTAGTTCAATATGACGACAGCCACTTTCATGCTTGTTCCTTTTGGGGTCTTTGGTGTTTCCAACGACGGTGCGACCAGAGCCAGTTGTCGGGTTGCGACGCAATGAAACGCTCCACACAGCGCACATATTGTTCCATGATGTAGCCTTTTTCTGTCTTCTTGGGTTGGTCAGTAATCAGTTCGAAAGTCACCTCGTATTGTCCCCTACCCGTCCGTTTCATGGCCACGAAGACCACGGCATAGTCCAACATCTTGGCAATGCGCTCCAAGCCCGTGAACCAGCAGGTGTCCTGATGCAAAAACTCTGTCCAATAGTCCGTTGCCAAACCGTGTGGGGTTTGGTCGGCCACCATCAATACGGCATTGCAGCTGTCGCGCAACTGAGTCAAACGCCTTAAGGCCGAATTGGACTCCACCATCTCCAGTGTACAGCCCTTCGTGCGGAGATAAAGCATAAGCTGCTCAAAAACTGGGTTTTGCACCTTTTTGTAAACTGCAAGACAATTGTGTGGCGTAAGGTCACAGGTCATCTTGCCAAACCACTCCCAGTTGCCGGAATGCGGGATGGCATAAAACACGTTTTTGTGCTGTTCGTAAAGCTGCGTCAACAATTCCGGGTTGGTGTAGTTGATGCGGTACTTATAGCCATTGGGCTTCATGTTCAGCATTTTGGGTGCCTCCACAAACAAGTCGCAAAGGTTATGGTAAAAGCGCTTCTCAATGGCCTTGATAGCCTTGGCATCCTTCTCGGGGAACGAACGCAGCAAATTATCCCTGACCACCTTACGGCGATAACGTAACAAATGGTAAATCAGGGCATAATAAAAATCGGACTTCAAGTAGAGAAGCCAATAAGGGTGGATGGACAAAAAGCCCATCCACCACTTTACGATATGAAATCCAAGCTTCGACATCGCTTATCTCGGGTTGTCGTACAAGTCGCCGGCATGTGAGCCCCAGCCTCTCTCGTATTCAGTCTGGTCGACGCCTTGGTCGTAGCCGACGCCGTAGATGCGCGAATAGATTTCCAACTGCCAGCGTGGATTGTAGACCTCGCCGTTCACGTCGGAATGAATCAACTGGTAGTCGTTGGCTGCCGAGTCTTTCGACATGAAGACGAACCGCTTATTGCGTTGGTTGGCAATGGTATAGTAATGCCAAATCTCATAAGGATAAGCACCTGGCTCATTCGGGCTCTCCATGATTTTGTCGGGCTGTCCATATTTCAGGAACACATAACCGCGGTCGGTACGATAGCCAGGGAACGAGGAGGTCTTAAACGACATGTTGACACGCTTGACGGCAGCCAGATAGTCATCAAAGCCCTGCTTGGGATTCATGGGTGAGCGCAGGCTCCAGAAATTGAAGAGGAACTGCTGCATGGTCTTCATGTCGTCCGTCTTCACCAAGCTGATGGAATAGTCGCGTTCCATCTCGGTGCACAGAGGATCGAGGTAACGGATGTATTGGCGCAACGTATCAATATCAGTAATATCGCTGACGAAAGTGTTGGCGATGTTCACTCCAGCGAGGTCTGACATATCGTAGTTCACTTCCGGATTGCTGCGCTGGAAGAAAGTGCTGTTGGAGCAAATCAGGGTATTGCTGCGGTCGCGCATCTCTACAACGAGATAATAGTTGCCAGAGGGCAAGTCCTTGATATCGATGGTGTTGAGCAAAATGTTTGCCTTTGCCACGTCGAAACGCTTGTTGAACGAATAGTTCTGCATCCTGTTGGACGACTCGTAAGTCTCGATGTAGTAATTAACAAGGTATTTGCCTTCGTCATACAACTTGTCGCTGTTGTACAACTCAACGTAGAACTTCAGTTTGTCATCGTTCTGCCCATAGAACGGATAAACGCGCGGCAAGAAATCATAGCCGCTCTTGGTGCAGGCAGAGGGAGTGTTGGTCTTCGTGTAGGAATCGAACAACAGGATATCCGAAATGGAAGGCAGGTTTTCGGGGAAATCGACGGTCACCGTAACGGTCTTGGTGGGCAACGACTCACCGCTGTTCAGGTCGGAGATGCTAATCTCCATCTGATATTCGCCATTGGGCAGCGAAAAACGCTGTTGGTCGATGAAAGCACCGTCAAGGTTGGAGGTGTCCGTCACCACGGGGCTATCCAAAGCCTCTTTCGAGAATGTCGTCTCCTCCCCTTTTCTAAAGATAGTCGTAATCTCCACCGTCGCCTTGAACTTTCCAGGCTCAAACTGTTTGTACACCGCCGAGCGGCATTCAAAGGCGATGGCATTTTCCACGTAAGGCGTCATGCCCGGAACACAATAGTTCGTCGTGGAAAGGTAAGACCTCAGTCTTTTCGTTTGGGCATTGCCCGCAAATGCGACCAGCACCAGCATGACGGTCACAATTGCTCTCTTAGTTAAAGTTGATGTATTCATGATGTTAGTTTTTTAGACGAAGCAAAAATATACACATTTCGGTCAAGTTTATGAATTTTTCGTTTCTAATTTCTCAACAATTCTCAACAAATTTGAAATAATTAATTGATTTATAATAGATTAATACGACTTGTTTAGATAGGCTATTAAGGCTTGCATCAGATTGTTTCCGCGTCCGATTACGTTCAAAATCTTCTTTGTCCTTCGGTTGGTGCCACTGTAAGAGATACCTTCAAGCACTGCTATTTCGGCATCATTCAAGCCCAGAAGCGCCAAACAGGAATGCCTGACATCAGCCACATTCAAATCAGGGAAATCCTTCAGGAAGCGCGACGAGAAATCGGGGAAGCAACGGTTGGCCTCCCGAACCAACTCAATGTAATCCATCTCCTTCAACTTCAGTTTGGGGTAGACTCCCACACTTTTTGTCATTATATCCTTCCCCTCCACCAATTGCTTGATCTTCATCACTATAGGACGCTCCGAAAACGACTTCCAAGCCTCGTCAAAATCAATTTTGACGGTGTTCTCCATCTGTTCGCGGGTATCGTTCAACTGCTGCGCAATATGCTCAATCTCCTGGTCTTTGGCTGTAGTTTCCTGCTCACGCTTTAATTCAATGGTTGAAATCTTACTCTCTATATGCTTGATACGCTTTCGGTTACGCACGATGATATAGGTCATGAAACACAAGGCAACGAAAAGCACAGCCAACCAAAGTATCGGCGACTTCGCGGCATCGGTTTTCGCAGTCTCCACGTTCTTCGGATGATTGAAATCCTCATAGAGGTATTCTATCTCCATCTTCCGGGAAGCCAGTCGCGTCTCACCCATCGCATTATCGACATAGTAGCGTGTGAAATATAGTTCCTCATCCGTGTTGCCATTGTCGCGGTAAATCTCCGCCAATTTGGATGCCGCATCCACCCGTGCGAAACGATCCCCAGTCGCAAAAGCCCTCTTCAAATATGGTACTGCCGAGTCATATTGCTGAAGTTCAACGAATTTTACCCCCAATGACAATTGGATCATGCCCTCCCCGACCGACTCTTTTTGCTCCGCCTCCTGAAAACGAGCCAAAGCCTTGTCGTAGTCCTTCTGCGCCTGATAGATAGCCGCCTCAAAACGCATCATGGCTGCCAAGTCGGCATCAGAAAAATAATGTGAGGATGCCTCTTTACACGCCTCAATTGCAGGTTCAAAGATGCCGTAGCGATAAAGAATCTCCGACAAACGCGTATACGCCAAGGCGACAAAACGCGATTCCTGCGGATTATTGGTGCTTGCCTCAAACGATTGCATCAAACCCAAAGCACGCAAATAATGGGTGAAGGCCATCACGTCGTCTTGAAGGAAGGCGTACTCCACACCTTTATAATAATAGGCATTGGCGCGAAGAAACTGCAAGTCGGCATCGTCAGGATACTGCTCAGCCACGCTGTCATAAAAAGCGATGACCGGCAGCAGATCAGGGCTTTGCTCCGAAAGAGTGCGGTTCTTGAATTGCGCCTGCACCTCACGCAACAGCAACTCGTTGGCGTCCAGTGGAGTAAACGGCATGATTGAAGACAAATTGCTAAGTGCCGACAGACTATCAGCAGCCGAAGACGGGTTAGTTTCCAACAAAGATTCAACCGTTTTCAGTTCCTTGAAATGATGCGGGGCATTCCGTGGCGTAAACACCGATTTCTGCCTTGAGCAGGCACAAAGCAGTGCCCCACAGAGCAAAAACAGGAAAATTGGAATGCGCTTTGCCTTCATAAAACCGCAGATTTTCAGGTTTGCAAAGATAGGGGTTTTCAGCGGAAAAAAGTTTTTTTTCGCGATTTTTCTTGACCAATCGAAAAATGTTGTACTTTTGCAGCGGAGATATGGCTGAGTGGTCGATAGCGGCGGTCTTGAAAACCGTTAAGCCGAAAGGCTTCGGGGGTTCGAATCCCTCTGTCTCCGCAAGGGCGGCTGATGGTCGCCTTCGTTTTGTCAGACCATCTGACTAAGAGGTCAGGAGAGATGCCGGAGTGGTCGATCGGGGCGGTCTCGAAAACCGTTGAAC
>CAMYYB010000113.1 GCA_947303335.1 uncultured Bacteroidales bacterium
TACGACAGTTTAGCAAACTGTTGGTTTCAGCCACTCACCCACCTCTCCTCGGTTGTGAATTGCGCTGCAAAAATAGACATTTTTCCAATACCTTCAGCTGTTTTGCAGAACTTTTTTCTAAAAAACTTATTTTTTGGTTGAATATCAATAAGATGGAATCTAATTGTATTCTTCGATGAAAAATATAAAACAAAAAAACAGCTTGATATCCAAATAATTCCTATATTTGCAGACTTTATTGTAGAACTCAAGTCAAAGCGTGATGCTTGTCAAAGCGCTTATGATTATTCATCAAAATGTATTGAAATGGAAAACAACGAACAACTGAATCAAAATCCTGAAATTACCGAAGGGATTGAGAATGAAAATGCTACGCTTAAAGGTGCCCAAAAAGCCATTGATGCTGTAGAGAAAAAGAAAATCGCCAAGTTGATTCAATCGAACACATTGCCTGGTAAGATTCGCATTGAGGTGTGTACCCTTACGGGTGCTGTGGCTGCTGCTGAGCCGGTTGCTGCTCCTCAGGATGAGACTTTGCCTGATCTTGAGATGACTGTCGAATCTGAACTGGAAGATGAGGAAATCGCTGAAGAAAGCGTGGAGTTGGAAGGATTGAACAAACTCCAATTGGTGGAAATGCTTGAGGAAACGGTGAAGAATTCCGACATTCAGGCTATCAAAGAAAAAGTTTCTGCCATCCGCCTCCATTTCAATAAGTTGAATAAAGAGGATATGGACAACGAATTGCAGCAGTTCTTGCAAAGCGGAGGATCGGAGGAGAGTTTCCAACATAATGAAGACCCGCTGGAACAGCGCTTTAATGAGGCTTTTGGCATCTTCAAAGCCAACCGTGCCAAGATGAACGAGGATATTGAAAAGCAAAAGGCTGACAATTTGTCCAAGAAACAAGCTATCCTTGAGGAACTCAAAGGCATTATCGCCAGTGATGAGTCGTTGAAGAAGACCTATGATGACTTCCGTGCTCTCCAAGACCGTTGGAAAGAAATAGGCCCTGTGCCTGCTGCTGATAATTCCAACCTTTGGAACACCTATCATTTCCTTGTGGAACAGTTTTTCGATAAGGTGCGTATTGGACGCGAATTGCGTGACCTCGATATGAAAAAGAACCTTGAAGCCAAAATCGACCTGTGCGAGAAAGCTGAGGAACTGTTGGACGAAAAGTCGATGACCAAGGCATTTAAGGCGCTTCAGAAATTGCATGATGACTGGAAGGAAATCGGTCCTGTCCCTCAAGAGAAAAAAGAGGAGATTTGGGAACGCTTCAAGGCTGCTTCCGACAAGATTAACATGATTCGCCGTGAACATTATGCCAAGTTGGAGGAAAGCCAAAAAGCTAATCTTGAGGCCAAGAAAGCCCTCTGCGAGAAGGCTGAGGAACTGCTAAAGGGCGAGTACACAACCGTCAATGCATGGCAGAAGAAGTCCGATGAACTCTCTGAAATATTTGGCGTTTGGAAGACCCTGGGTCTTGCTTCCAAAAAAGATAATGAAGAAATTTGGGCTCGCTTTAAGTCGACAATGGACGAATTCTTCCAAAAGAAGAAAGAGTTCTTCTCCTCGATGAAAGACAAACAGAGTGAGAACCTTGAACGCAAAACGCAGCTCTGCCTTGAAGCCGAAGCATTGATGGATTCAACCGACTGGAAGAATACCACAGAGCAACTGAAGAAAATCCAAGAGGAGTGGAAGACCATCGGTCCTGTGCCGAAACGTCACACCGATAAGGTTTGGAAGCGCTTCCGTGCTGCTTGCGATAACTTCTTCAACCGCAAGAACGAACACTTCAGCGGACGCCGAAACGAGGAGGAGACCAACCTGGCTGCCAAACGCTCTTTACTTGATGAAATCAAGGCTTTCCAATTGAGCGCTAACCGCAATGAGAACATGGATGCTATTAAGGCATTCCAAAAGCGTTGGATTGAGATTGGTTATGTACCGTTCCGTCAGAAAGAAGCTATTAATAAGGAATACCGTGAGTTGATTGATGGGCTGTTTGACGCAATGCGCCGCAACCAGAACGAGGCCTCAACCAATGAGTTCCGTGAAATGATGGAAGGCTGGAAGGAAGACCCGAATGCAGGTGAGCGTGTGCGCAAAGAAGGCTCGAAGCTGCAAATGCGTATCCAGAAACTCCGTGATGAAATAGCTGTGCTTGAGAATAACATTGGTTTCTTCTCGAACAGCAAGAACAGTGAGTTGATGCGTGCTGAGTATGAGAAGAAGATCAACCAAGCTAAGGAAGACCTCAAAGTGCTTGAGGAAAAACTTAAGATTACAGAGGAATAATTTCCATGTCATCTAAAAACGAACTACCCCGTGAATCGGCTTTCGCTAATTTCACGGGGTAGTTGCTTATTATTAGGTGTCTTGGACGGGTTATTTGTCGAGACTCATCAGGAACTCTTCATTGTTGACCGTCTTGGCGACCCTATCCTTCAAGAACTCCATAGCTTCCAAAGGAGTCATGTCGGCAAAGTGGTTGCGTAATGCCCATACGCGAGCCAACGTGCGTTCGTCGACAAGCAGGTCGTCGCGGCGGGTGCCGGAAGCCACAATGTCGATGGAGGGGAAGATGCGCTTGTTGGACAGACGGCGGTCGAGTTGCAACTCCATGTTGCCGGTGCCTTTGAATTCTTCAAAGATGACTTCATCCATGCGTGACCCAGTATCAATAAGGGCGGTGGCCAGAATGGTTAGTGAACCGCCATTCTCAATCTTACGGGCTGCACCAAAGAACCGCTTCGGCTTCTGCAAAGCATTGGCTTCCACACCGCCAGTAAGCACTTTGCCCGAAGCGGGTGAAACAGTATTGTAGGCACGGGCCAGACGGGTGATGGAGTCAAGAAGGATGACTACATCGTGTCCGCACTCGGTGAGGCGTTTGGCTTTTTCAAGGACAATGTTGGCGATTTGTACATGCTTTGATGCAGGCTCGTCGAAGGTGGAGGCAATAACCTCTGCGTTCACGCCACGCTGCATATCGGTCACCTCTTCCGGTCGCTCGTCAATGAGCAGGATGATGAGGTAAACCTCAGGATGGTTGGCCGCGATAGCATTGGCCACTTCTTTTAATAATACGGTCTTACCGGTTTTGGGCTGGGCTACAATCAGTCCGCGTTGACCTTTGCCTATGGGGGCGAAGAGGTCCATGATTCGGGTCGAAATGGTGCAGCCTTTATGTCCTGTGATGTTGAACTTCTCGTTGGGGAAGAGCGGCGTAAGGTAGTCGAAAGGAATACGGTCGCGTACCTCTTCGGGCTGTCTGCCGTTAATGAGAATAGTTTTGACCAATGGGAAATACTTTTCGCCAGTTTTTGGGGGACGGATGTAACCTTGAATGGTGTCGCCTGTCTTGAGACCCATCAATTTGATTTGCGACTGTGAAACGTAGATATCGTCAGGAGAGGGGAGATAGTTGTAGTCAGACGAACGAAGGTAGCCAAAGCCTTCAGGCATAATCTCAAGTACGCCTTCTGCCTTTACGCTATTATCAAACTTGGACAATATCTCTTCACGGTACAATTGTTTCTCTTGACGCTCTTGCAGTTGCTTTTGTTGTTGTTGCTGCTCATGGTTGTACTCAGGGACGTCTTCCTGGTCAATGTCTTGTTTCTCATCACTTGCATCGATAGCTGGAATAACAGACTCCGTTTCTTTAGCTGCTTCTGCTGGTTGTAATTCCGCCTTGCTTTCCTTAAGGCGTTTGCGTTTTTGCTTGTGGTTGGATTGTTCAGAAGGAATGGATCCTGAATCTTGAGCAGGGTTGTTGTGCTTTTCTTCGACAGTTTCGATGGCAACCGTTTCGACGGGTGTCTCCACTATTAGGTTCTCTTCGGATTGTTCTTCGTTGTTGATATGGTTTGAAGTCACGTTCTCGTTTTGGGAAGAGGGTGAGTTAGGCGATGTTTCGTTCTCGCGGTTGATTCGTGGACGCCGGGTACGTTTGTTTTGCGGTTCATCGCCTTTTGGCATTTCTGGTGTGACGTTGGAAGATGCCTTGGCTGGTTTTGTTGACTCTTGTCTCACTTCCGCTTTGGTAGGCTCGGCGGTAGGGGCTTCATTGTTGGACTCAACAGTTTGTTGGGCCTTGCTGTTTTTTTGAGGCTTCTGCTTTTTCTTGTTATTGGAAACCTTCTTGATGTCAGGATGATCCGACTCGTGGTCGATAATGGCATAGATTAGCTCAGTTCTGTTTTTGCTTTCGTCATCTATGCCCATCTCTGTGGCAATGAGTTTGAGGTCGTCGAGCGGCTTCTCATTCAGTTCAAAAATAGTATACATAAATTGAGTGATGTAATAATCCCGTTAGGATACGATATTCTTGCTTTAATACTTTGCTTTGGGATGCTTTTCAAGCCAAAATGGAAATGTTGGTCTTGAAAAGTGCTGCAAAGTTACAAAAAAAAACATTACTTGCAATCGGCTGGGCATTTTTTTTCCTACAAAGGGATTGGCTATACATAAAATTGTAACTTTGCAGCCCGATAAATCTAATAATGTTATGTCACAAAGATTGCAATCTATTTTCTTTTTCTTGTCTGCGCTCCTGTTTGCGCTATTATTTTTCCTGCCTTTGGCGAGTTATTATGGAGAATACAACACGTTGGATTTTAATGTGTTTGGTGTTACATCGCCTGATAAGTGGGAAGAGGGCACTTTCCCGTTCAAGAGTCTCTACAGTTTGCCTGTGCTCATTCTGACCATCACCGTTGTCTTGCTCAGCGGTTATCTGGCTATGGGATTGTTTCGTGCTGTGAAACTTGCCCAGTTTGTGAAACTCTATAGCATTTCTCGTGTTAATGTCATTGTCATTGTGGCTTGGATAGCTGTGGTGTTCGCCTATTATGTCCGCGTTATTGGTAATCCTGTTGGCGCAAGTCCAACTTACCGTTTTGGCATTTTCCTGCCCCTTGCTGCTTTGTTGATGAGCATTGCCGCTGCATCAGGACTGAAGAAAGACATAAAGAAAGTACGTTCTACCGACCGCATTCGTTAAGGCTGGTGAACGATGAAAAATGAACGCCGACTCTGTTAGAGGGTCGGCGTTCGCTTTTATTCAGATGAGCTTGTGTCGGTCAAGTTCGAAGATTTCCATATCCTTGAACTCCTTTCCGTCAATGACCATACGGATAAAAGTGATTTGCTTGTGAAAGCCCGAGTTACCAGCCGCTCCGGGATTGATGTGGAGTAGGTTGAGTTTCTTGTCGTATATCACCTTTAATATATGGGAATGTCCACAAATAAAAAGATTGGGTTTCTTTTCTTCCAATAGGTATTTCACTTCGGGCATGTAACGCCCGGGATAGCCACCGATATGGGTCATGTAAACCTTGACGTCTTCGATATGGAAGAACAAATCCTCTGGAAATTGCATCCGAACAGTATGGTCGTCTATGTTGCCATGTACGGCTCGGAGCGGCTTGAATGAGGACAGGGCATCGGCGGTTTC
Organism: uncultured Bacteroidales bacterium; assembly: GCA_947303335.1. GTDB lineage: Bacteria > Bacteroidota > Bacteroidia > Bacteroidales > F082 > Limimorpha. Next base: position 5,471 of record CAMYYB010000113.1, read on the forward strand.
AATATTGCCGATGTCGCCTGCATGCCACAGCTCGTCGACGTCTTTAAAAAAATCGAAGAGCTGTGGTATTAGGGTGCAGTGTGTATCTGACAATATTCCGATTTGCTTCATGCTTATTTCAGGTTAATCATAAAGCCGATGGCTAACACTTCCTTGAACTGTACTTTTGAACCTTCAATTCTGGCGCCAGCCTCATCATAGAAGGGGATGTCATAATCATAGATTAGATGTGTTGCGAGGTTACAGTTGAGCCAGTCGTTGACTTTCAGTACAAGCATATTCTGCCAGTCGACATCGA
>CAMYYB010000114.1 GCA_947303335.1 uncultured Bacteroidales bacterium
GCTGAAATGTACTCCATCTATCGGCAAGTTTTTATTGAAAACCGCTGCAAAGATAATGATTTTTGCCGATAGCGGCAAGTTTTTCAATTAAAACGGCTTCCTTAATGAATGTAACACATCTTCACTTTGGTATCAGGGATTTCGTTCTCCGCTACGGTCATGATGTCTCTGCCAAGAATCACGAAATCGGCATCTTTCCCGACCTCGATGCTGCCTTTGCGGTCTTCGAGGAAGCAGCCTTTGGCCACCCACATGGTGATGGAAAGCAAGGCTTGTTCGCGGGTGAGGGCATTCTCTATTTGGAAACCTTCGGCGGGAGTGCCGTCCAAGTGCTTGCGGGCAACGGCGGCATAGAAAGTGTAGATAGGACTAATGTCCTCAATGGGGAAGTCGGTGCCATTCACCACCCAGCCGTTTTCTTGCAGTAGGCGTTGGTAGGCATAGGCGTTCTTGATGCGCTCTTCTCCTAATCGCTCGTCGGCCCAGTCCATATCGGAAGTGCAATGGGTGGTTTGGATAGAGGGAATGACGGAATATTCGCCATATCTGTGGAAGTCAGCTTCGTCCACCACCTGCGAGTGCTCGATGCGCCAGCGGAGGTCGTTTTTGCCTTTGAGGAATTCGGAATAGATGTCGAGGATGTGATGCACGCCCCCGTCGCCGATAGCGTGACAGCATACCTGATAGCCAGCATCGTAAGCCTTTTGGCAGACATGACGATAGAAGTCGTCGTTTTCAACTATCAGGCCTGTATTTGTTGGGTCGTCAGAATAGGGCTCTATCAGCTTTGCGCCGCGTGAGCCCAAGGCTCCGTCGGCATAGATTTTCACGCTTCTCACGGAGAGTCTTTGCTTGTCAATCACGCCTTGTTGCATAAAGTGGTCCATCGTCTCGTCGTCGGGGTTCACCATCGCGTTGATGTGCATCCTCAGAAGCCCAGCCTCTTGCAGACTGTCAATGAGCTCAATGGTAGCAATGTCCAAACCCGCATCGGTGACGTGGGTCAGGCCGACTGCTTTGCAGTTTTCTTCCGCTTTCAGAAGGGCTTGGCTGCGTTGCTCGGTAGTCATTGGGGGTATCAATGCCTTTGCGGCATCGGCCATATTGTCCAATAGTACACCCGTGCATTGCCCGTCCTTGATGAGAGCCATTCCGCCGTCCATCTTGGTGCTTTCGTCAATGCCCGCCAACTCAAGAACTTCCTTGGAAACCAGCACAGCATGACCGTCCACACGGGTCAGCAAGACCTTTTTATTGGGAAAGATGTCGGCCAATTTTGTGTTATCAGGAAACTCAGCCTTTTCCCAAAGGTTCTGATCCCAGCCGCGACCTAAGAGCCATTCGGCGGGGTAAAGGCTGTCATGTTCCTTGAGGCGTTCAATGACTTCATCGAAGGAGCGGCAGCCTTTTAGGTTAGCCCAGCGGACGAGGTTCTCGCCGTAGCCCATAAAGTGGCAATGCCCGTCCATAAAGCCCGGATAGATAGCCTTGCCTTCCGCATCGATGGTTTCTTTGGCAACATATTGGTTCATAATGGTTTCATCGTTGCCAATGGCGACAAACTTTCCTCCTTTCACGGCGAAAGCTTGGGCTGTGGAGAAATGGTCGTCAACGGTATAGACCTTGGCGTTGTGGACGATAAACTCCACGGGTGTTTTGTGGTTGCAACTACTCATAAGGGTTAGGATTAGGGCGCAGAGCGCAAAGGTGATGGTTTTTACTGTTGGTGTTACGAGTGTTTTCATTATGGATGAATTGGGCGACAAAGATAAGAAATTATAATATCTCTCGAGCAATCCAAGCGCAGGCTTCTGCATCAGCCAATGCATTATGATGATTGATAAGGTCGTAGCCGCATGCCGCTGCAACGGTATGGAGTTGGTGGTTTGGCAGTTGTTTTCCGAAATGCCGGCGTGAGGCTCTGCAAGTGCAATAAAACTGATAGTCGGGATAATCCATCTGATAGCAACGCATCACCGCTTTCAGGCAACCCTCGTCGAAAGGGCTGTTGTGCGCCACCAAGGGCAGCCCCTCGATAAGCGGCTCAATCTGTCGCCAGACATAGGGAAACACAGGCGCATCTTCGGTGTCTTCGCGTGTGATGCCGTGAACCATCGTATTCCAATACAGGTAATAGTTTGGCTCAGGCTGGATAAGGGAATAAAACGAGTCTACAAACTCCCCATTGCGAACAATGACCACACCCACGCTACACACGCTGGTGCGCTCGTTGTTGGCAGTCTCGAAGTCTATGGCGGCGAAGGAGTTCATTTCTTACTGTAATTGTTCCACATCCGTTTCACCATGCCAGCCATTTCCTTGCGCAGCCAAAGCGGTTCCAGCACTTCAAGTGCATCGCCGTTCCAAAGGAGTTCTTGCTGGAAGTCGAAGGTGGGGCGCACCTCAACGGAGAAGATGCTGTATTCGCCCGTATGCACCAGCTCCTTTTGTGAAGGATGCAAGGGTAGGGAACGCAGGTAGTTGGCTTGGTCGGCGCTCACTTTCAGCTTCACGGTCTCGATGGGGCAATCCTCATCGCGAATGATGCCGAAACAACCTTTGAAAAAACTCTCAGGACTGAATTTCTTGGGGTATTTGAAGGTCTCCTCCGACAGTCGGGCTTCCTGTACGCGGTCCAAGGAATAGATTCGGATTTTGTCTTCATAGACGCTATTGCCCACCATGTACCACCGCTGACGGAACAGCTTCACGCAATAAGGCGCCACGGGGAAGGTGTGCTGGCTTTCGCTCCAAAAGCCTTTATAGGTGATTTTCAGCAATCGGTTTTTCTTCATCGCTTCCATGACCGTGGCGAGGAAATCCTGACCCGATGGGATGCTTTCCAACAGGATGCGGTCGCTGAGCGACTTGTTTTCCAACAGCGTGTTGTTGACCGACATGGTGCTGAGCAGCCAGCGTTGCAGGCCGTCGTCCTCAAGCACCTCGCGGTTCTCGATATAATAGCGGTCGTCGCTCTTGTCGCACATAATGACGAGGCCGAACATCTCTTCCACCGCGTTCTTCCAAGTGTGGAACGTGCGGCGCGGAATCTCCAGGCCTTCGCTCAAATCGGTGTCGAGCCACCTGCGGTTGATTTCCTTCAGCGTGATTTTCTTGGCATGGTAGAGCGTCTCTACGAGCCAAACGTATTTGTTGATTTGGTTTTTGGACATGGTTTAGTTTGAAAGTGTCCTATATGACTAATAAAAACTAACAGTCTTCAAACAAAACGTGTTGGAGAGACTTTGTTAACAGCTTTTTCCTTTGTTTGATGAATTCTAGGAAATTATCGAAACTATAATCTGTTAAATTGGGAATGTTATGTCTTACTTTAAAATTGTCATCTCTATCAGAAATCCATTCATCAAAAGGTTTTGCATTTTTTGTTTTATTCTCAATTTCATCAAGCAATTCCAAATTGCAAATTGAATTGTAACAAGACAAATACTCTTCAATCTTTTCATCATCATACCCTCTTTGTTTCAATTTTTTCCTTTGAAATTCAGTTTGAGGATAAATATGGTCTTCATGAAATATCTTGTCTTTCCAATCACGTCCTGGATACAATAAAGACAGTATCAAATAGCTATACCTTGTTCCATAGTTAGCTTGAAGCATACTTTCAATTTCCATTGAATTAAAAGAAGGTTCTATTTGCAGCTCTCGGTTAAGTAATTCATAAGGAAATCTATCATATTGTAAATCAACAATCTTTCTCATCTGAGTCAACTTCGTGTCACTAGACCCTCCTAACCCATTTTTAAGAATGATATAAACAAGCCATTTTTGAATGTTGTTTTGGTCTTTAACGTCCTCTATATTGGTTGAAGTTAAATAATTCTTTCTACTAATATTCTTAATGTACTGGGCAATCGGTAACAAAGCTAATTTAGTAACAAGATTTTTGTCATTAAAACCATATCGGCTGATTAATGATACCGTATTCCGAATTACCTCTTTTGTCGTATCCCAATGAATTTCGATTTTTTCCAAATTCGATTGAGTAAACGATGATAATTTATATTGTATCGGTAGGTCTTCTGTTAAATACATCGCTCCTTTCATAACAAAGTCCTTGCCGAAACTATATCCAACACCTATTTTGTTGATTTCGTCTGTAAAACTGTTTATTTCTTCTCTTGCATTCAAAGTTTTCCATTTAGCAGTTGCGGTAGATAATAGAATATCACTATATTCTAGTTTTTGCCCACCTGTATTGGTCCTAATGAAAATCTCAAGAACTTTGTCGTAATCATCAGACTTCTCTTCATAATAATTAATTATTCTGCTAACATTTATGACCGAATGAAGCCTGCCTATTATTCGTTTTGCAATCTTTTGTTCTTCCTCTGAATGGTGAACAAGTTGGTCCTCAATCGCGTCTTTTGCATCTTCGGCATCATCGAAATTTAGAATATCGCCGACACGATACCAAAATTGAGGATAATCAACTCTTGGAATAGGTGACTCATCTTCCTTAAACAAAAACTGATATGTCAAATCTTCAGGATTCTCGTTATTACGATTCCACAATAAATTTAAATAAAGCTTTGTCTTTTTCCACTTTCTATAAAAAAATCTGTAGGTTCCACGAAGACCTATATTTAGAGAGGTTATACGTTGTTGACCATCTAAAACTAGGTAAATGTCTTGATTAACACCATCTAAATTTGCTTCAGTATTATGTGGAAATTCTTCATCAAAATCCCTAACAAAATCATAAGAAATCCAATCTTTTTTTCTTTCTTCACGAATGTGCCAAAACAAAAATGAACTAATTGGGTAACCGCACATTAATGAATCAAACAATTTCTCAACTTGATATGGATTCCAAACATACTCGCGTTGAATTGCAGGCAAAAAAGTATTTCTCCCAATTTTTTCAGTAATCAAATCTCTTATTGTTGTGTTTTGATAGGACATAATATGAATGAATTAATTTGGTAATAACTTGTTGTAATGATAATTTATGCAAAAATAGTGTTTTTTCTTTTTGTTTTCCCATTCACCACAAAAAATGCCGATAATCCCACCAAAACTCCGACCGTCTCAAATATTGGCTGAAAGGCTCTTCGGGATGTTTGCGCCAATGCCGGTACTCAATCTTGTCGAGAATTTCATCACTCAACCATTCGTCATCTGAAAGCAGTCTCCAATGTTCGTGGAATTTGTGGTTTTTGTCCATCTCGCTACTTGGCACCACATCCCGTTTCAATTCCTTCGTGAGCAGTTCCACAAGTTCGTCCTTGTTCAGCCGCTTGATGCGGTCAACCAAAGGAACCTTTTCGTATGGCTTTATCCGATTACCGACCATAAGTTTCAAGATATACTCCAAGACACAAAACTGGATGCGATTGGTGTATTCTTCGTCTCGGTCTTTTGTGTAGCGATTAAGAACTTTTTTCAAACTTCCGCCTTGTTGTACGAAACCAGCAAGACGCACCAACTTTTTCTCCATTGAACTCCAATTCCATTCGGCTCCGAGGTCGTCCCAATACTCTCGGTTGGCCATCATTCCTTCGTATTCCTTTAAGGGGACGTGATAGGGAGCATTATACATGACTTTAGCGTTTTTAGTTTTTCGCTGCAAAGAAAACAAGAGCCTGTGCCAAATCACAGCACATGCTTGAAAATTATGCAATTAATATGCTCAATAAATCAATT
>CAMYYB010000115.1 GCA_947303335.1 uncultured Bacteroidales bacterium
CTCATTGAGGAATTGGAGAACAGCTGGCATTGGATTTCGTTGGAGAAGATTTTCTTCGAGAAAGGCATCTATAAGGAGTTGGAAAACAAGAACTATGAGAGTTGGGAAGACCAATTGACTGGCATTGAACGCCGCTTCGACAAGTACCGCAAACTGCTGAAGCGCGACATTACCCGTGAAGACGTGGAGAAGCTTTGCGAGAAACCCGTCCGTAAGATTTCCAAGTTCGACATCAAGAAAGCTGATGAGCAATTGGCCGATATTGAGAAACGGATGGAGGAAGCTCACTACAACCTTGACCATATTGTTGACTATACTATCGACTATTTCCTGCATATCAAGGAAAAATACGGCGAGGGACGGGAACGCAAGACGGAAATCCGCAACTTCGATAACATCTCGGCTGTGGCCGTTGCTGCCAACAACGAAAAACTCTATGTCAATAGGGAAGAGGGCTTCGTCTGTACGGGCGAGGGACTGAAGCGCGAGAAGAACAAGGAGGCTTACGAATACGTGTGCGACTGCTCTGATATGGACGATATCATCGTCTTCCATGAGGATGGTAAGTATGCCGTGGTCAAGTTGCAGCCGAAAATCTTTGTGGGACCTAAGGTGATTCACGTAGATGTGTTCCATAAGAATGATGACCGTACCACCTACAATGTCGTCTATCGTGACGGAAAGAGTGGCGCGCCGCATTATGTGAAGCGTTTCGCCGTGAAAGGTGTCACCCGCGACAAGGAATATGACCTTACACAGGGCAAGCCAGGGTCGAAGGTTCGCTATTTCTCGTCGAATCCCAATGGTGAGGCCGAGGTGATTAAGGTGACGCTGGTGCTGTTTAACAAGAAACAGAAGACCGTTGACTACCAGTTTGCCGATTTGGCAGTGAAGGGTCGCGACACGCGCGGCAACCTGCTCACCAAGTACGAGGTAAAGGAAATCAAGAAGGGAGGGGAGGGCGTTTCAACGCTTGAAGCCCGTGAGATATGGTATGACGATACGGTCCGTCGCCTGAATGCAGACAAGCGAGGTCAATACCTTGGCCCCTTCGAAGGTGACGACAAGATTCTTCAAATCTTCAGCAACGGCGAGTTCAAGATTTCTGGTTTCGACCTCAATACCCATTTTGATGACGATATGGTGGCTATTCGCAAGTTTGCCCCCGACGAGATTTTCTCAGTCGTCTATATTGAAGGGGAGACGCAGAAGATGTATTTGAAACGTTTCACCATCGAAGCTGACATTAAGCTGAACAGCCGCGCCTCCTTTATCGGCGAGCATCCCGAGGCGAAATACTTGGGCATGAGTACGGATGCTATGCCGCGTCTGCTGCTGAGCTACAAGGTTAGTGATGCGGGCAACAGTTTCCCCGACAATGAAATCAATGTGGAAGAGTTTATCGGCATCAAGAGTTATAAGGCAAAGGGTAAACGTCTTTCCACAAGAGAAATAGATAGCTTTGAGTTTTTGGAACCTTACCCTCCTGAGCCGGGCGAGGATGAAACAGAAGAAAACGAAGAGAAGGAAGTGGTGAATCCCGAAGATGTGCCGCTGGAAATCGTAGAATCCAAAGGCGATGGTGTACAGATGGATTTGTTTAATGAATTTGGTGATAATGCGAATTAACCTTACCATAGGATTGCTTTGTGTCTTGTTGCTTACAAGTTGTCAGACCGATTTGAAACTGGCCAAGAAATATGTGGCAGAGCAAACTGGCATTCAGGCTGCCGTCTATTTCCCGGAACAGGCTGAGGTGAAGGTGGAGTACAATACGCTGTTGGACAAGAAGACCGAGGTGTTGAACGGCTTCAGTCAGGACTTGTTCTTGGATGTCATGTACAATGCTTATGCTGAGACTATGAAAGCCTACGATGTCGAGGTTTATGTCCCGGAAAACGTGGATAATGTACAGGTTGATTCCACGCATTGGTTGGTGATGCTTTCGCGTATGGAGATTTCGGGACGCATTACCGAATACGAGGACTATCTTTTTAGTGATACAGAAGAATTCAGCTACAAGCATCCTCTGAATACAATCAATGTGGCTTCATGGTTTGAAATCAACGACAGCGTGTGGTTGCCCGTATTGTATTGTGAGCACAACCTTATGGATGGATTCGACTCAAAAACAGACTACGAATTTTGGACACAACAACTGGATTATTCCTATACTATCGATACGCTGAAGCTTGAAGATGTATACAACTATGCTGTCTATTTGGGTAAGCTGTATGCAGGTTACACCTACGACTATATGATGAACAGTTACGTTAGGGAGGAATTGCGCAAGCAGCATCTGGATTATCGTGATTGGTACCAGTTGCGTTACGACCCTTATAAAAAGCAGTTGCGTTATGCCGAAGAAGGGGACGGGTTCGTTGAACTGGAGTGACAATCAATACTTGGACTTTAGTGTGGTATCAATAATTTGAGTATTTTTGCACTTCGAAAAAAGAGATAATGGCAAGAATCATGGCAATAGATTTAGGAAGGAAACGCTGCGGTATCGCGGTGACAGACCCTTTGCAGATTATTGCCAACGGACTGGCTACCGTTCCGTCGGCACAACTCGTTGATTTTGTGCTGGATTATTTGAAAAAGGAAGAAGTGGAGACCTTGGTTGTCGGCGAGCCGAAAGATATGCGTAATAATCCTTCCGATTGTTCTAAATACATCGAGCCTATCGTCAATCGGCTGAAAAAGCTGTTGCCCGATTTGAACATTGTCCGCTATGACGAGCGGTTTACCTCTGTGATGGCCCATCAGACTATGATAGATGCCGGCTTTAAAAAGTCTAAACGACAGGACAAGGAATTGGTTGACACCATTGCAGCCACCATTATTCTTCAGTCTTATATGGAATCCATAAAATTCAAACTATGATATTACCTATTGTTGCATACGGACACCCCACCTTGAAAGCAATTGCACAGGACATCACGCCTGATTATCCAGACTTGGACAAATTGATTGCTGACATGTGGGAGACTTTGGCTCATTCCGAAGGTGTCGGTTTGGCTGCTCCGCAAGTCAACCGATCCATCCGCCTTTTTATTGTCGACGGCAATCCGTTTTATCCGGATTATCCTGACGGCAAGGATTTCAAACAAGTCTTTATCAATGCCAGACTCCTTGAGACCTTTGGCGAGGAAGTGCCTTTCAGGGAAGGCTGTCTTAGCCTGCCCAATATCTATGAGGAGGTGATGCGCCCCGATAAGATTCGCATCAAGTATCTTGACGAGAACTTTCAGGAGCATGAAGACGTCTTTGAAGGCATACGTTCCCGTATTATCCAGCATGAATATGACCATCTTGAGGGGTATGTTCACGTCGACCGTATCGCACCTTTGCGTAAGACCTTGTTGCAAGGCAAACTGCGCTCCATCATGGATGGAAAGTGTGATGTGGATTACCGTATGATTTTCCCCCATAAGAAAAAACACAGATAAAACTATTATATCATGAAGAAATCACTGAACATTATGATTGCTGTCGTACTGGCTTTCGGTATGATAGCTTGTGGCGAGAAAAAACTTACCAAAGAGGACCTTGAAGCTGCTGAAGCCACGTTGTTTGATGAAAATCAATCGATAAACAAGGACGTGGCTCCCAAAGTGGCTGAGAAATACTGCCGGTACGTTGAGCAAAATCCTGATGACTCCACGGCGGCCATTTGGCTGTATCATGCTTTGGAAATCAATGTGCTGCTGAACAATACTGACAAAAGTATCGAACTGGGCAATCAGATAGTGTCGCAATATCCGCATTCCAAGTGGGCTCCTATGAGTCTCCTGGTCATGGGGTCATACGTCTATCATGATATGCTTAATGATACCGCCCAGGCACATGCCATGTTTCAAAGGATTATCGATGAATATCCTGAGAGTGATGTCGCTGACGATGCAAGGGAGTCCATTAAGTATTTAGGACTGACCCCCGAAGAAATCATGACATTAATGTTAATGTCGCAAATGAAGGAGGAAGACCCTGTCGATATTGAAGTCGAAGACGATTAACTATCGGTTGAAAGCGTCTTTCAAAGCGTCTACAAGGTCGAGTTTTTCCCAAGCGAAGAACTCGACTTTTTTGTAAATGTGTTCGCCTTCACGGAAGGTTTCACCATCTTCATAAAACACTTCTATCTTACGAATCTCATGTTGTCGGCCAAAGTGTCCGTATGAAGCAGTCTCTTCAAAGATGGGGTTGGTGAGGCCGAACCGCTTCACGATGAAATAAGGACGGAGGTCAACGAGCTCCTTTACCTTGAGGGCAATCTCAGCATCGCTCATATTAACGTGTGAAGTGCCTTCGGTGTTGATGTAGAAACCTACCGGCTCAGCTTTGCCGATAGCGTAGGCGATTTGCACCAAGGCTTGGTCGCAGATGCCGGCAGCCACAAGGTTCTTGGCGATGTAGCGTGCGGCGTAGGCAGCCGAGCGGTCTACCTTCGAGCTGTCCTTTCCTGAGAAGGCACCGCCACCATGGGCACCTCGTCCGCCGTAGGTGTCAACAATGATTTTGCGGCCCGTTAGGCCTGTGTCGCCGTGTGGACCTCCGATAACGAATTTTCCAGTGGGGTTCACGTAGAGTTTCATGTCCTCGCCAAAGAGTTTCTTCAAGCGGGCGGGCAGTTGCTTCTTAACCCTGGGGATAAGGATGCTGCGTACATCAGCCTCGATTTGTTTCTGCATGGTCTCGTCATCGGCAAATTCATCATGTTGGGTGCTAATGACGATAGTGTCAATACGCAGCGGCTTCCAGCCTTCGCTGTATTCCACTGTAACTTGCGACTTGGCATCGGGGCGGAGGTATTTCATCTTTTTACCCTCGCGACGGATTTTCGCCAATTCTTGCAGAAGCATGTGGGAAAGGTCGATGGTGAGGGGCATGTAGTTTTCGGTCTCCTTGCAGGCGAAGCCGAACATCATGCCTTGGTCGCCGGCTCCTTGGTTTTCAGGGTCGTCGCGCCCTACACCCATATAGATGTCGTTTGACTGTCCATGTAAGGCTGAGAGTACGCCGCACGACTGGGCGTCAAACTGGTACTCCGACTTGTTATATCCGATGCGGTCGATAACACGACGGGCAATATCTTGAATCTCGACGTAGGCATTGGTCCTGATTTCGCCAGCCACGACGACTAAACCCGTGGTAACCAAAGTCTCGCAAGCCACTTTCGAAGTGGGGTCGTAACGTAGAATCTCGTCCAATACAGCATCTGAAATCTGGTCGCATACCTTGTCGGGATGACCCTCGGAGACGGATTCTGAAGTGAAATAATAACCCATA
>CAMYYB010000116.1 GCA_947303335.1 uncultured Bacteroidales bacterium
CATGCTTACATGACAATTCATCTTGCTGTCAAAACCATACATCCCCTCAAAGAACAGGCGGCAAAATTACAACTATTTTCGATACCCCGCAAGGGGAGATTTGAAATTTTATGAAGCAAAGGTCCCTGAGCTTGCGGTCCCTGAGGCCACTCGAAGGGCCGAAGGGCCGACTGATACTATGACGGTGCTTCGACAGGCTCAGCAACCTGCATTAATTCAGTGGGTTCCCGAAACGCACTACATCCTCCTTCGTAATCTCACTACCGCAAAGAATCACGAGGCGTTCCACGATATTGCGCAACTCACGTATGTTGCCCGTCCACTGGAAGCGTTTCAGCTCCTCTATCGCTTCGGGCTGGAACTCAGGGGCGGTCTTGCCCATATCCAGCGCAATGGCTTCAAGGAAACTGTTGACAAGCAATGGGATATCGTCCTTGCGCTCGCGCAGGGGCGGTACTTGAATGACGATGACACTCAAGCGGTGGTAGAGGTCCTCGCGGAAGTTGCCCTTCTCTATCTCGCTCCTCAAATCCTTATTGGTGGCAGCCAAAATGCGCACGTTGACGGGAATCTCCTTCTCCCCTCCCACTCTGACAATCTTGTTCTCCTGCAAAGCACGCAGAACTTTGGCCTGAGCCGAGAGACTCATGTCGCCGATTTCGTCCAGGAACAATGTACCTCCATCAGCCAGCTCAAAGTCGCCTTTCTTCTGCTTGATGGCTGAAGTGAAAGAGCCTTTCTCATGACCGAACAGCTGGCTTTCTATCAATTCCGAAGGGATAGCCGCACAATTCACCTCGATGAAAGCCCCGCTACTGCGGGTACTGAGTTCGTGCAGCTGTCGTGCAACGAGTTCCTTACCCGTTCCGTTCTCGCCCGTAATGAGCACTCGGGCATTGGTAGGCGCTACCTTCTCAATCATATCCTTTACGTCAAGCATGGGTTGCGACAAGCCTATCATCTGATGCTGGATTCTCACGGCTTTTTTCAGTACCTTGTTCTCTGTAGTCAGATTCTTCTTGTCCAAGGCGTTACGCAAGGTAATCAGCAAGCGGTTCAAGTCAGGCGGTTTCTGAATAAAGTCGAAGGCACCTTTCTTGATAGCCTCCACCGCTGTGTCGATGGTACCGTGTCCTGAAATCATGATGACCGGCGTGTCCGACTCCTGACGGATGGCTTCTAAGGTCTCAATACCGTCCATACCGTCCATCTTGATGTCACAAAACACAGCGTCAAACTCCTGTTCCTTAATGACTCGCAAGGCTTCCATACCTGAGTCCACATCCTCCACCTGATAGCTTTCGTTCTCAAGGATGTCACGCAACACGCGGCGTATGGGTGCCTGGTCGTCTATGATGAGTATCTTTGACATGATGTTGAATTTTGTGCAAAGATAGAGTTTTTTTTCTTATTTTTGTGGTTCAAAATCCATGAAAAAATGAAGAGATTTCTCCTATGGTTGAGCACCTGTATGCTCGTTCCCTTCGCGGCTCTTGCCCAGGACACCTTGCCGGCACCCGCCTCCTATCGCGTCAACGGCGTGACCTTCAAAATGGTACGCATCGAGAAAGGCGGCTATTGGATGGGGGCACAACACAAAGACACCGCCGAGTTCAACTATGACAGATTTTCACAGACTGACGAGTTGCCTGTGCATTTTGTCAAGATTCATGAGGACTTCTATATCGGGCAGACCGAGGTGACGCAGCAGTTGTGGAAAGCCGTAATGGGCAATAACCCCAGCAAGAAGAAATGTCCCAAACGTCCTGTGGAGAGCGTGTCGTATTATGATATTCAGGAGTTTCTGCACCTCCTCGACAGCCTAACGGGAATGCACTTCCGTCTGCCCACCGAAGAGGAATGGGAGTATGCGGCACGAGGCGGCAAGAACTCGAAAGGCTATGTCTACAGCGGCGGCAAAGACGTTGACAAGGTGGCCTGGTACAACGGTAACACAAGAGGACTGAAGAAAGTCAAGAAACGCAAGCCCAACGAGTTAGGCCTTTACGATATGAGTGGTAACGTATGGGAATGGACGGATACGAAATACCACTACTATGACAAGGAACGCAACGCCCAGCTGGGTCAAGAGAGACAAATGTACATCATCCGTGGGGGCGCGTGGCAACTGCCCAAGACCTCAAGTCGCATCGCCTGGCGCGGGAAACGTCTCCCCGACCTGAAGAACTCTTTCGGAGGGTTCCGCCTGTGCTTGGATGCCAAGTATGTGAAGGAGGAAAAGCCCGAGGACGAAATCCTGATGAAAGAGAAAGAGAAAGAGGAAGAGATGGGGCAAGAATAGCCCCACCTCTTAGAAATTCGGCCTGACAGCGTATTTCTTGTAAAACTCCTTGATGATTTTCACGGCATCATCGGCGGTATCGACGATGTGGAAAATCTCAAAGTCTTCTTCTGCAATCATACGGTCCTTAAGCAAGGTGGTGCGGAACCAATTGATAAGTCCCTGCCAATACTCTGAGCCAACGAGGACTATGGGGAATTCCACCATCTTGTTGGTCTGAATCAGCGTAAGGGCCTCAGAGAGTTCATCCAGAGTACCGAATCCTCCAGGCATAGCGATATAGCCCTGGGAATAACGCATGAAGATGGTCTTACGGACAAAGAAGTAGTCGAAGGCGATGTTCTTGTCAGAATCGATATAGGGATTGAAATGTTGCTCGAAAGGCAAGTTGATGTTCAATCCCACGCTGGTAGCTCCCCCTTGACGGGCACCTTTGTTGCCGGCTTCCATGATGCCTGGGCCACCGCCGGTGATGGTACCAAAGCCAAAGTCGGCGAGCTTCTCGGCAATCTCTACCGCCATTTCATAGTATTTGTCGCCAGGCTTGGTGCGTGCCGAGCCAAAGATGGCCACACACGGTCCCATTCTCGACATTTTTTCCATACCTTCCACAAACTCAGCCATGATCTTAAACACCGACCAGGAGTCGTGGGCTCTTACTTCGTTCCAAGCTTTCGGATGAAAACTATCGTGGATAACACGTTCGTCTTGTCTTGTGATTGACATTGTATTATGTTTTTAGTTGTTTAGTTTCAGAAAAATTTCCAATTTCAGGTTGTCTTATTACAATTTTCCGTATTTTTGCGCCGCAAAACGCGAATGTAGCTCAGTTGGTAGAGCATCAGCTTCCCAAGCTGAGGGTCGCGGGTTCGAACCCCGTTATTCGCTCAATTGGGACTTGATTTTCAAGGGGAGCGCGGCTGTAAGGCCGCGCTTTTGTTTTCCCTAATCTGCTGAATTATACCGGGGTACCACACTCAGGGCAGAACTTTCCAGTGACTTCAGCACCGCATTTGGAGCAATGCTTAGGCCCCACTGCTGCCAAAGGCGTACCGCACTCGGGGCAGAACTTGCCCGTGCTTTCGGTACCACACTTGGGGCATTTCATCGTTGCCTTGACTGCCGGAACGGGTGTACCGCATTCTGGACAGAACTTACCGGTAATCATCGTGCCGCACTTGGGGCAAGGAACACCGTCTGCCTGTTGAGCGGTTCCTCCACCCTGCTTCTGATACGGGTCATAGTTGGCCTGTTGCCCCTGATTGCCCCAGGCGTTCTGCATCACGCTACCCGTCATGCCTCCTGAGCCGGCGTTCATCATGCCCATACCCATGAAAGCTCCCGCAGCACCAGCAGGGTTATTGGCAGCATCACCCATCGCCTCGATAATCTTACCTTGCTGCATCATGGCGTTGGAGCTGAACTCGTAGCGGTCTATTTTAGCCTGACTGGCATCGTCAAGGGAGACAGATTCAACGGCGAAGCTGACCAAACGCACACCTCTGGCCCGGATAGGCTCATCAAATACGCGCTCGTCCATCACCTGTTTCATCTCGTCGGTATAACTGGGCAATTCGAGCACCGGCACACGATGCTGGCTGTTGCCCATCTCGTTCAGCACATTCTGGAACGAGGCCATCACCTCACTACGCATCTGCTCGGTGATGTCACGTTTTTTCACCACATTGGCAGTACCAGCGTGGATACGCATGAAGACACCCACATCATCAAGCTTGAAGGTGTATTTACCATAGCAACGCACGTTGACACCCATCGGACTCAGCGACCCTGTCATCTGGTTTGGAATGGCATGTGACCAGTCCTGAAAGGGAATCGGTGTGGCAGTACCGAACTTGTTGTCAAGAATCTCCTTCATGTTGAAGAAGAACACGGCCTGCTCCTTGGCAGGGGTACCTCCGTAGGTGAAACGCTGCCACATCTCCTTAAAGACCGGTCCGAACTCACCGGCAAAGAACGTCGGCGAAGATGATTGGTCGAAGGTATAGACACCTTCCTCAGCCGTAGCGTCTAGCACAGAACCGCTGTCGTAGATGACTGCGACTTGGCCCGGTGCCACGAGGATACGGCTGCTTTTTGAAATCTGCCCCGACTTGGTGGTTTGCTTCACCATCAGGGTGTCCATGTCCATGTTGTCACATCTGATAAGATCCAACCACTGGTCTTTCAAGGTACCTCCGATAGAGCCTGTGATTGCTTTGATTAGTCCCATAACGTTTTAGATTTAAAGATTTAATATTCAAAATTTATCAATTCCGCATTTCTAATTTCTTGAATAAATGTCAGTCAACACCCAGTCGTGTCCGCCGTTGGTGATAACAGCAGAACGGGAGATATTTCCTTAACTTCTTGATATTGTCCGTATTCATAACATCAAACCTGTTTATCCAAGGGTTTATTTTTTGACAAAAATAGGAAAATCTTTGAAAAAATCGCTTTTGTGGTCGAAAAAAGAGAAAAAAGTCCTATTTTTGCAGCCGCAAACGCGAGGGAGCTTAGCTCAGTTGGTTCAGAGCATCGCCCTTACAAGGCGGGGGTCGTT